>CALKOE010000087.1 GCA_938091985.1 uncultured Acidimicrobiales bacterium
TCGGCGAGCTCGACGACCTGGTCCATGAACCCACCGATGAACGACATGGCGAACTCGAGAAACTCCCACCCGGCCTCAGTCGGTTCGGGGTCGACCACCACGCCCCACGACAGGTGGCACTCATCGCCGTCGTCGCGAAAAACGAAGGTGCCCTCGTAGAAGTCGAGCGGCATGTCGCCCTCGACCTTGTAGCTCCGCCGCCACGGCGGTTCGAACGACAGCACCGTCTCGACCAGTGGTTCGGCGGCGTCGCTCAGCTGGAGATGGAGCACGGCGCCGGCGCCATGAGGCGCGGGGTCACCCTCGACGACATAGCCACCCACCCCGGCTTCGAGCGCAGCGAGAAACACCGCCCACGCGTGCGCCCGCGGCGCCAGGATGTGGCGCTCGAGCGATCGGGACGTGTAACGAACCTTCGTGGGCTTCTCGGCCATGCGTCGACAATACGCGGTCCAGTCGGATTTCTTCGGCGTTGCGTCAACCTCAGCCACGGGGCTGTGCGTGATATCCACGACCAGGCCTAGTTACGAGCGACCTGCCCACCGAGCCCGCCTGCTGAACCTCTAGCGCATGCTGCCGGCCATCACACCGGTGATGCCGTCGGCGAGCTCGGGGCGACAGATGACGAGCCCCGGCGACCACGGGTCGTCCTTGTTGAACCAGAGTTCGCTGCCGTCGAGGCGACAGGCAACCAGCCCGGCGGCCTCCGCCACAGCCACGGGTGCGCAGGAGTCCCATTCGTAGAGGCCGCCGCCATGCACGTAGGCATCGACCTCGCCGCGCACGACCGCCATCGCCTTCACACCCGCGCTGCCGACCGCCATCACTTCGGCCCCCAGCCCCTCGGACAGCAGGCGCCCGTCGATGTGGCGTCGAGAACGCGAGACGAGAATCCGCGGCCGCTCCCCCACCCGAGACATGATCGGCTTCGGTGTCGGCTCGGTCGCCCAGGTGGTGTCCCAGCCGGGCACCGCGACGGCGCCCGCAGTCGGCTTGCCGTTCTCCACCAGGGCAACGTGGACCGACCAGTGATCGCTCCATCCGAAGTCGGCAGACCCATCGAGCGGATCGACGATCCAGACTCGGTCGGCGTCGAGCCGGTCGCGGTTGTCGCGGCCTTCCTCTGAGAGCACGATGTCGTCGGGCCGGTCGCGAGTGAGCTCACGCATGATGAACTCGTGAGCCGAGCGATCACCCGTGTATTCGATCGAGTTCCAACCCCGCCCGTTCGCGGCCGGGTCCTCGAGCAGCGCGACGAGCATGTCGCCGGTGTCGGAGGCAACACGCGCAGCAAGCGCGTGATCAGAAGCGTCAGCCATCGAGTGGCTCAGATGTCCCAGCTCAAGGGGCCGTCGCCAGCCGCGATCCGAGCACCGCGGGCCGCAACCTGCGGCGCGTATTGGGGGTGCGGAAGGATGTAGAACGTGTCCTTCTTGACTGCCTCGAGGATGCGCTCCGCCACCTCCGTCGGTGGGAGCCCGCCGCTCACGAGATCACGCATAGCCGCCCGCATCAGATCCTGCTCCTCGGTGGGTTCCGCCGTGGCATCGACCATGTGTTCCGGGAGGTTTCGATCACTGTCGGCGATGCCGGTGCGCACGAAGCCCGGGCACAGCACCGAAACGCCGAGGTTGGTCTCCGCTGCCTCGAGCGCGAGTGTCTCGCTCATGGCCACGACCGCATACTTCGACGCGGTGTAGACCCCGAGCCCCGGCGTGGGCAGCAGACCCGCCATCGACGCAGTGTTCACGATGTGGCAGGGGTGGCCGTGGGCGATCATCCCAGGGCCAAACGCCTTGATGACGTGGACCACGCCATAGAGGTTGACGCCGAGGGTCCAATCCCACATGTCCATGTCGTCAGGTTCGAGCATGGGCCCACCGCCGCCCACACCAGCGTTGTTGAAGACGAGGTGGATGTCGCCGAACTCTGCGATGGCTGCGGCGGCCATTGCCTTGACCGACTCGAAATCGGCGGTGTCGGTCACCACACCGATGGCCCGGAACCCGTCGGCTTGAAGCCCGGCGACCTCAGTGGCCAGCACGCGCTCCTCGATGTCGGCGATGACCAGGTTCATGCCCTCGCGTCCGAGACGCTCAGCCGTTGCCAACCCGATACCACTTGCTCCGCCGGTGATGACCGCCGTACGTCCGTCGAAATGCTCCATCCGCCGATCCTCGCACGTTCTCGCGCCCACCAACGAACAGGTCAGGACATTCGATGAACCGACACGGTGTAGTCGCCGCCGTCGAATGGCTCGCGGTCCCACGTCGACCATCGAGCCACCGCCGTCAGGCCCGCTGCTCGACAGTGCGCGTCGTAGCCGTCGGCCGACAATCGACTGCCACCGGTTTGGAATCCGGCGACCAGGAGACCGCCGGGGCGCAGGTGGCCGGCCATGTTCTGGACCACAGCCGCCTCCGTTCCCGGGGTCACGAAGATCATCACGTTGCCGGCCAGCACAACCAGATCGAATCCGTCGCCCGCGTCGACGTCGAGCAGGTCGCCCGACACCCAGGTTTGCCCCGGCGCCTTCCGGCGCGCCTCGGCGAGCATGGGTTCATCGAGGTCGACGCCGACGGTCTCGATGCCGCGCGCCGCCAGCTCGATCGCAACCCGGCCGGTCCCACACCCAGCGTCGAGCACGACGGGCGCCGCGCTCCCCTCATGATCCTGGAGCAGCGCGCACACCAGATCGGCTTCGCCGTGGACGGACTCGCCGGCAGCAGCCAGCCTCTTCCACCGCTCGTCGTAGTCGGCGCCTTTCACAACGTCGTCACGGTCGCTCCATCGACTCACGTGGTCACCCGAGGGCGGCGTCCCGCAACACCGCGATGTCGGTCACGCTGATCCGGCGACGAGCCGTGGCGACACATCCCTTGTCGCGCAGGGTCCGTAGCGAACGGGCTGTGGCTTCGCGGGTGGCACCGATCCATCCCGCCATGTCGTCCTGGGTGAGCGTCAAGTCGATCTCGACGATCGCGTCGGAGTGTTCTCCATAGCGGTCAGCCAGGTCGAAGAGCAGCATTGCGAGTCGCTGTGTGGTGTCGGCACTGGCTCGGGCCGTGGTGCGGTCCACCGATTCCCGTAGATCCCGGCTGATGCGTTGCAGCAGCGAGACCGCATGCTTCGGCTCATCGACGAGGGCCGAGAGAAAGTCGTCGACGCCGACCTGCACGAGTTCCACGGCGTCGATAGCGACAGCTGCTGCCGAGCGAGGTCGGCCGTCGAGCGCGGCCAACTCACCCAGCACGTCGCCGGGTTCCTTCACCGCGAGAACGAGTCGCCCGCCAGTCGGCGTGCTCACCTCGACCCTGACCCGCCCACTGACAACGCCATACACCGCGCCGGCTCGGTCGCCCTCGTGAAAAAGGATCCCGCCAGGCTTGAGTCGGGTGGCTGTCCCCCGGTCGGTCAGCAGTTCGATCAACGTCACCGCGGCTGAAGCTAGTGGCCGATCAGCGCCGGGTCCGAATGCGATACACACAGCGCTCGCCACCCGACAAGAGATGTTCGCTGCGCTCGACCTGGGCGACGTCGCCGATCGCTGCTTGAAACAGCTCCAGCTCGTTGCGACAGAGACTCTGACACTCCGTTGCTGCCGCGCAGACCGGGCAGTGGTGCTCGGTCAGCACGAGATCGTCGCCCTCGCGACGGACCTCCGCCATGTAGCCCTGCCGGGTTCGCTGCTCGGCCAGCACGGAGGCTCGGCCTTCGACATCGGCCGGTGGCAGATGAGACATCCGACGCTGCAGCTCGGCCAGGTGGGTCCGGTCACGTGCCGCGAGTACGGACTCGATGGCGTCGTCGCCGAGTTCGGTGCGCATGGTCTGCAGCAATTCGACCGTGAGATCTCCGTGGCGATCGGGAAACAGCTCGATCGCGAGCTCAGAGAGTGCCCAACCGACAGGTGGCCGTCCGCGAGTGCCCGTCACGAGGGTCTCGGCGTTGACGAGCCCTTGCTCTTCGAGCTCGACGAGCTGCGGCCGCACGGCCTGCGTCGTCACGCCCAGCGCATCGGCGATGCTCGCGGTGGTGCTCGCACCAGCCCGCTTCAGGTGGTCGACGATTCGGCGCTGCGCGTCGCCGATACCGGAGGGCTCATTCATGGCCATCACGATAGCGGATATTTCGCAATGAATCCCTTGACAATTTGATCAACGGAATGAGACCGTGAATAACACAAGTCTAAACTTTCGATATAGGAGAGAGCATGATCCTCGAACACGCCAACGTCACCGTGACGGATCCGGAAGAGAGCGCGGCGATGCTGACGCGGATCTTCGACTGGCACGTCCGGTGGTCCGGACCGTCGATCGTGGGAGGCCGCACCGTCCACGTCGGCACCGACACGTCGTATCTCGCGCTCTACACACCGGAAGAGTCGCCTGAAGATGCCACGCCCCCCGACCGTGTCGGCGGCCTTCAGCACCTCGGAATTCTGGTCGACGACCTCGATCCGGTCGAAGCAAGAGTT
>CALKOE010000088.1 GCA_938091985.1 uncultured Acidimicrobiales bacterium
CGAGATGAGGACATGGTTCTCCGTTCGAAAAATGCGCCTCCAGCGGGCGCATCTGGAGCGTGCGCGAGGCGGTGTCAATCGGTAAAGGGCCCAAGGTCCCGAGCGTGACGAGCGGACGCCAGAGGTGGCAGAGTGGAGGCAAGCTGTCCAACCAGAATCGGAACACGAGGTCCCACCATGCGCGAGTACGACCAGATCTATATCGATGGGGCGTGGGTTGCCTCCGAAGGCTCCGGATCGATCGACGTGATCAACGCGTCGACCGAAGAAGTGATGGGGCGAATCCCCAACGGCGCCGCAGCCGACGTCGACAAGGCCGTGGCTGCAGCCAAGGCTGCGTTTGCGACCTGGAGCCAGACCGACGTCGAGGAACGCCAGAAGTACCTCCAGCGCCTCCACGAAGGCCTCGTGGCCCGTGGCCCCGAGATCGCCGAGACCATCGCTGGAGAGGTCGGCATGCCGATCACCTGGTCCACGATGATCCAGGCCGGGCTCCCCACCATGAACATGGAGAGCTACGCGAACCTGTTGGGCGACCTTCAGTGGGAAGAAACGATCGGCAACAGCCTCGTGGTCAAGGAGCCCGTCGGCGTCGTCGGCTGCATCACTCCTTGGAACTACCCGCTGCACCAGATCGTCTGCAAGATCGGTGGCGCCTTCGCTGCGGGTTGCACCGTCGTGCTCAAGCCGACCGAGATCGCACCGCTCAACGCCTACATCCTCGCCGAGATCATCCACGACGTCGGTCTGCCCGCTGGCGTGTTCAACATGGTGATGGGTACCGGTCCTGAGGTCGGCGAACGCATTGCCGAGCATCCCGATGTCGACATGGTGTCGTTCACCGGTTCGACCCGCGCCGGCAAGCGAGTGGCGGCCGTTGCGGCCGGCACCGTGAAGCGCGTCGCGCTGGAGCTCGGCGGCAAGTCGGCCAACATCATCCTGGACGACACGGAAGACTTCGGCGCCGCGATCGGCGGCGGCGTGTTCGCTGCGTACCTCAACAACGGCCAGACCTGCACCGCCCACACACGGATGCTGCTCCCCCGCTCCCGCTACGAAGAGGGCGTTGCCATCGCGGCTGCGGCCGCCGAGGCGATGGAAGTCAAGTCGCCCACCGAAGAGGGCATGCACATGGGTCCGCTCATCTCGCAGGCCCAGTGGGACCGCGTGCAGGGCTACATCCAAAAGGGCATCGACGAAGGCGCTCGCGTCGTCGCCGGCGGCCTCGGCAAGCCTGAGGGGCTCGAGACCGGCTACTACGTCAAGCCCACCGTGTTCGCCGATGTCGAGAACTCGATGACCATCGCGCAGGAGGAGATCTTCGGCCCCGTGCTCTCGATCATCGCCTACGAAGACGACGAAGATGCCATCGCAATCGCCAACGACAGCCTCTACGGCCTGGCTGGTGGCGTGTGGGGATCCGACGAGCGAGCCATGAAGGTTGCTCGCCGTATGCGCACTGGTGCGGTCGACGTCAACGGCGGCAGCTTCAACATCCAGGCACCGTTCGGTGGCTACAAGCAGTCGGGCTACGGCCGTGAGAACGGGCCCTACGGCATCGAAGAGTTCCTGCAGACGAAGGCACTCCAGCTCTGATTTCTCGGTGAACCGCACCCCGGAGAGTCGCTCCGGGGTGCGGGCGCCGATACCGTGCTGCCCGTGGCACGCAGGCTGGACATCGAACTCACCTCTTCTCGCGACGACGGCACTTGGACGTGGCGCGCTGCGGGAGCGAAGAAGCCGAAGGGAGTGCTCGACGGCTCACTGGTTCCCGAGGGGCTCGTCGTAGGCGACGTGGTCAAGGTCGAGGCCGAGGCATACATGGAGGGGCTCGAGGTCACCACGGTGTTCGCGCCCAAGGGACCACGCAAGGAGCCCGAGAAGCTCGAACTGCTCGGCTCCGGGCGCGATGAACCGCTGGTCACCCAGGTTCTCGCCGGTAAGGGCAAAGGTCGTGGCAAGGGCCGCGACGGAGACCGCGGCGGTCGCGGACGTGATGGCGATCGTGGTCGCGGCCGAGGTCGTGACGGCGGACGAGACGGCGGACGAGACTGCGGACGAGGACGAGGCAGCCGCGAGAACCGGGGCAGCGAAGGCAGCCGCGGCGGCGAACGTCGCGAGCGTCCGAAGGCGCCGGTACGCCCCAAGGCGCCACGTTTGCGTCCCGGTCGCGTGCACCGTCAGGCTGCGCTCAAGGCGCTGCCCGCGCTGCAGCATCAGCTGGCCGATGAAGTACTCAAGGGCGGTGTGCCCGGCGTGCGTCAGGCTGTCGACCGTATGAACGAGAAGGCTGTCGCTGAGGGCATGCCGAAGATCAAGAGCGAGCCGCTTGTCGCACTTGCCGAGAAGCTGGCCCCGTCGCTGAAGGCAGCTGAATGGCGCGATCGTGCCGAGGCCGCCTTGGCCGGCATCACTGAGATCGACGTGAAAGACATCCGCAGCGTCGTTGTAGCCGCCGACACCGGTGCCCGTGACGAAGAGTCGCGAGCACTCGCCGACCAGCTGCGTGAAGGCCTCACGGCCCGAGTCGATGCTGAGCACCGCAAGTGGCTCGACGAGCTGGCAGAGAACATTCAAGAAGGCCGCACCGTGCGGGCCCTGCGCCACAGCTCACGGCCGCCGAAGGCCGGTGCTCCGCTTCCGCCCGACATGGCCGAGCGCCTCGCTGCGTCCGCCTCAGCGTCGCTCACGAGCGAGATCACGCAGGATCGGTGGGCCACCGTGCTCGATGCCGTCGCGTTCTCGCCGGTGAAGGGCCTGGTGGTGCCTGAGGGCGTGCCCGCAACCCCCAACGATCAGCTCCTTGGCGCGATTCGCAAGCATGCG
>CALKOE010000089.1 GCA_938091985.1 uncultured Acidimicrobiales bacterium
GCTGCTTCTCGACCAGACCCCGTCGGGACGCCAATCGGTCGGCATTGCATTGATCGTGGCCGGGATCGGTGTTCGCGACCGCCGCGACGAACGCACCCCCGTCAACACTCCCGGCTGATCCCGCCAAGCGACATCAGTCGCCTGGGTCTTCGCCGATCTCCTTCAACGCATCGCGGATCGCGCCACGAAGACGGCGGGCCAGGTCTGGTTGCAGGTGCGTCATGAGTCCCTCGGCCGGTCGACCGACCTCTTCGACCGTCAGCACGACTCGGGGTTCCGCATCGTCGTAGTCGTCGCTGATCTGAATCGCCCAGGACACCGGCGCGAGATCGTCTTCCCATCCGGGCGGGATGTCGTCGGGCGTCGCCGGGTAATCGTCGATCGAGCGTTTCATACAGAAGTTCTAGTTGAACAGTGCCGCGGGCAGGGTCGAACAGAAGAGCCGAGCGGAAGAGCCGCCTTGTTGGCCAAGAACAATGTCCGGACTAATACCCGACAAAAATGATCGGAATTACGTGGATTGGCCAATGGCCCGAACGTATGGTGACGATCTAATCCTGACTGTCCCGATCAGAATTAACCGGATTCAACAATGACCCTCCTTGCTACACCCGTCGCCTTGCGCACCGCACCCCGTTGGAGTCCCTCCGATGCCGCGGCCATGAGCGCGGAGTTCGAAGGTTGCCACCCCGGCGAAGTGATCACCTGGGCTACGGAGGAATTCGGCTCGCGATTGTGCCTCAGCGCTTCGTTCGCCGACACACTGCTGATCGATCTGGCCGTTGCCGTAAATCCCGACATCGATGTCGTCTTCATCGACACAGGCTTCCATTTCGCCGAGACCCTCGCCACGGTCCGTCGAGCAATGGCCCGATATTCGTTGAACCTCACGGTGCTGCGTCCTGCCGCTACAGCCGCCGATATCTGGAACCATGGTGCCGACACCTGCTGCGGTAGCCGGAAGGTGGCGCCGCTCGAGCGCCACCTCGTCGCCAACGCTGATGCGTGGATGTCGGGCCTACGCCGTGACGACAGTCCGCAGCGGGCCAATGCCCCCATCGTGGATCTCGATCTGCGCGGTCTCGTGAAGGTGAACCCCCTCGCCGGATGGTCGACCGAGGCAATCGAGCGCCACATCACCGACCACGACGTACTCGTCAACCCACTTTCCTTCGAGGGCTATCCCTCCATTGGCTGCTGGCCTTGCACCCAGCCAGCCGACCCCAACGATCCGCGCTCCGGCCGGTGGGCCGGGTCCGACAAGAGCGAATGCGGGCTGCACCAGTGAATTCTCCCTACGCCGTGAACCTCGACCTCACCGGTCGACCAGTCCTCGTGGTCGGCGCGGGCCCAGTCGCCGCCCGCAAGGTTGCCGGGCTCCTGCGAGCCGGTGCCGCCGTGACCGTCGTGTCACCCGATGCGGTGCCCGAGATCGCGGATGATCCCGATGTTCGCTGGTTCAGACGCCCGTATCAGCGTGGCGAGGTGGCGTCGTACCGGCTCGCGATCACCGCGACAAGCGACCCCGCCGTCAACGCACTCGTCGCGGCCGATGGCGACACCGTGGGCATCTTCGTGAACTCCGCTGACGATCCCGAGAACTGCAGCTTCACGCTGCCCGCCGTCGCCCGCCATGGCGATCTCCAGGTCGCCATCTCGACCAACGGCCGCAGCCCAGGCCTGGCCCGTTGGCTGCGCCGCAGCTACGAGCGCGAACTCAGCGGTGGCTACGACCAGCTTCTCGATCTTCTCTCCGAGACTCGGATCGAAGCCCGCGCCGCGTTCGGTACGTCCGAGATCTCCGGTTGGGACGATGCCCTCGACGCCGACCTTCTCGGTCTGGTCCGCGCGGGCCGCATCGAAGATGCGCGAACCATGCTTCGCGAGTCGCTCGGGCTCGATCAGATCTCCACCGAGGTGGCATCATGACCGTGCACCTCGTCGGCGCCGGACCCGGCGACCCCGATCTCTTGACGGTTCGTGCCGTCCGCCTTCTCGAACAGGCCGATGTGGTCGTGTTCGACCGGTTGGTCGACGACCGGATCCTCGAACTTGCGCCGCCGTGGGCCGAGATGGTCGATGTCGGCAAGCGGCCCGGAGCCCCGACCGACGCTCAAGATCGCATCAACGACATTCTCGTCGACCGAGGACGCCGATTCGACTGCGTAGTCCGTCTCAAGGGCGGCGATCCGTTCGTGTTCGGACGCGGAGGCGAAGAGGCGCTCGAGCTGCGCGCCGCAGGCATCGCCGTCGCTGAAGTTCCCGGCATCACCTCCGCGATCGCCGCGCCGGCCGCTGCCGGCATTCCGGTGACGATGCGCGGCATCAGCAGCGGTTTCACCGTGGTGACCGCCCACCAGGACCCCAACGCCGACCTCTGGCTCAACTGGGACGCACTGGCCACCACCGGCACCACGCTCGTGATCTTGATGGGGGCCAGCCGCACCGCACAGATCAGCGAACGATTGATCGCCGGCGGCATGGCACCGTCCACTCCCGTCGCTGTGGTGCGAGCGGCGACAACCACGAAGCAACACGTCCAACGCAGCACCCTCGCCGGCCTCCCCGAACTGACCGTGATCAACCCTTCGACAATCGTCGTCGGCGGCGTCGCGGCGCAGTCAGTGCTCGACCACGAACTCATCGCCATCACCGGCGCCGATCTCCACAGGGAAGGACCCGTCCGATGACGCTCCTCGAACCGTCCATCGACACCACCGACATCGATCCGGACATCCAGGCCGATATCGACAAGTTCCGAGAGGTGCTCACCGGGTATCGGTCCGGCGAGGTCGGAGAAGACGTGTTTCGCGTTTTCCGTCTCACCAACGGGATCTACGGGCAGCGGCAGGGCGGAACCAACCAGATGGTGCGGGTCAAGGTGCCATACGGCTCCATGACACCCCAACAGTTCGAGATGATCGCCAACCTGGTGGAGCGCTACAGCCGCGGATGGGCCCACATCACCACGCGCCAGAACCTCCAATTTCACTATGTGCAGCTCGACCAGATCCCCGACGTGATGCAACACCTCGCCTCCGTCGGACTCACCACTCGTGAAGCCTGCGGCGACACCGTGCGCAACGTGCAGGGCTGTCACCTCGCCGGCGCCTGCCCCCACGAAAACCTCGACATCACTCCGTGGGCTGAAGCCGCTTACCAGCACTTCGTGCGCAACCCGCTGGGACAGCGTCTCCCGCGCAAGTTCAAGATCAACTTCTCCGGCTGTGAGACCGATTGCGGCCAGGCGATGTTCAACGACGCCGGTGTGATCGCCACAACCCGCACGCTCGACGACGGCACCGTCGAGGCAGGGTTCCGGGTGTTCATCGCCGGCGGACTCGGCACCACGCCGTTCCCCGCCATGGCCCTCGAGGACTTCACACCGAAGGAAGAACTGCTCCCGACGATCGAAGCGATCCTTCGCATCTTCGAACAGACCGGCAACCGCGACAACAAGCTGCGGGCGCGGCTCAAGTGGGTCGTCGAGAACCTCGGCTTCGAAGAGGTGCAGCGCCGCATCCTCACCACCCGCAAGTTCCTCCTCGCCTCCTCCTCCGACCCGGGCGGCCTTCCCACCGAGGTGCGGGTCAAGGGCGATGCCCCCGCCGGCATCGGCAACGGGGCGATCGTCACCGAGATCGGTCAGGGCACACCCGTCAGCATCGGCGGCTCTTCGCCCTACGACCGATGGTTCCAGGCCAACGTCGTCCGCGGCATCGCCAGCGGACAGGTCTCGGCCTATGCGTGGGCGCAGCTCGGCGACATCACCGCCGAGCAGTTCCGTGGCATCGCAGCGATCCAGCGCGAGTTCGACGCCGATATTCGTCTCACCAACCGTCAGAACCTGATCATCCGCGGACTCGACGAGTCGGAGTTGCCCGTGCTCTACGAGCGTCTTGAGGCGCTTGGTATGGCCGAAGCCGGCGCTGAGCTCGTGCGCGACGTGGTCGCCTGCCCCGGAGCCGACACCTGCAACCTCGCCGTCACACAGAGCCGTGGCCTCGCCAAGGCCATCGGTGACGCCCTCGACGCCGAAGGCCTCGGCACCGTCGGTGGTCTCCGGATCAACATCTCCGGCTGCACCAACTCCTGCGGACAGCATCATTCGGCCGACATCGGCTTCTTCGGCGCCGAACGTCGCGCCAACGGCCGTTCGGCTCCCGGCTACCAGATGCTGCTCGGCGGCTATGTCGGTCAGGAGCAGATGCACTTCGGCGACAAGGCGCTTCGCCTTCCGGCCAAGAGCGCTGCAGAGGCTGCAGTCCGGGTCGTTCGCAAGTTCAACGACGAGCGCACCGCAGGCGAATCCTTCCGTGGATGGCTCGAGCGCTCGGGCGGAGCCGGCGAAATCGGCGCAGCGATGAAGGACCTCGACCAGTTCCCGGCCTACGACGACGACCCCGACTTCTACGTCGATTTCGACGAGACCGGCCCGTATGTGGCCGAGATCGGTGAGTCGGAGTGCGCCACCTGAGTACGCTCCGAACGTGCATCCAAATTTCCTCGCCCGCGCCATCGACCGGATCGACTCCGTCAACCAGGCAGATCCCAACAGTTTCGAGGGTGAACCCCTCGCCATGGTTCAAGGCCGACGCGCCCATGAGTGGGTCTTGACCCTCACGCCCAAGGCCGGCCCTGAGCTCCAGATCGCAGCCAGAGCGCATCATCTCCGCCGCTGGGACCTCAACCGCGAGGACTACCCAGAAGGAAGAGACGGCTACCTGCGCTGGCGCCGAGACCAGAAGAAGGCTCACGCCAAGCTGCTCACCTCCATGCTCAAGGAGGACGGCATCGCGTCTCGTCACATCCTGCGTGCGGTCGAAATCGTGCAGAAGAAGGGCCTCGGATCCGATTCCGAAGTCCAGGTATTCGAAGATGCGGTCTGCCTCACATTCATCGAGACCCAATTCCTCTCGACCGCCGACAAGCTCGACGACGACGAGAAGATGGTCGATGTGGTGACGAAGACGCTCGCCAAGATGAGCCCAGCCGGCATCGCGGCCGCTGGCCGAATCGAGCTCGATCCTCGGTCCGACGACATCGTTCAGCGAGCCGCTGCACAACTCGACTGATGCCGCCGCTGTTCGACACCGAGTTCGAACCACACCACGGAGAGTTGGTCGACGTCTCCCCGTTGTTGCGTCGGATCGTCTGCGACAACCCGTCGAAGTTCACCTTTCACGGCACGGGCACCTATGTGATCGGTCGCGGTGAGGTGGCGGTGGTCGATCCGGGCCCTCGCGACGAGCAACACGTGGCAAACCTGATCGCGGCGCTCAAGGGCGAGACGGTGCGCGAGATCCTGATCACCCACACGCACGGCGACCACTCCCCTTCGGCCCGTGCGCTCGCCGATGCCACCGGTGCCCCGATCCTCGGCTTCGGGCCCCACCCGACCAGCGCAACCAGCGAGGGCGATGAAGACGCGGCCGACGACAGCGACTGGGACACTGGCGAGGAGCGCGAGGAACTCAACGACGAAGAGAAGGCGAAGGCTGCCAGCGATCACGAGAAGCACCGGCCCGACATCGACTTCACACCCAACCATCGATTGGCGCACGGCGATGTCGTCGAAGGACCCGGTTGGACCATCGAGGCGCTGCACACGCCAGGCCACATCTCGAATCACTTGTGCTTCGCTCTGGCCGAGGAGAAGGCCGTGCTCTCAGGCGATCACGTGATGGGCTGGTCGACCACCATCATCCCGCCGCCCGATGGCGACCTCCGCGAATACATGTCGTCGCTTCAGATCCTTCTCGACCGCGATGACGAGCGGCTCTACCCCACCCACGGCGGAGCGATCACAAAGCCTGCGGCCTACATGAAGGCGCTCCACGATCATCGTCTGTTGCGAACCCAGCAGATCGTGCAGCAGCTCGAAGCCGGCCCCCGCTCGGTCCGCGAAATCGTTGCCGTGCTGTACTCCGCCGTAGCCCGTGAACTCTGGCGCCCCGCGGCACGCTCGGTGATCGCTCACCTCGTCGCACTGAACTATGACGGGCTTGCTCGACCGGTGATCGACAGCGAGTCGGCGATGGCCACGAAGACCACCTGGCAGCTCGCCTAACGTCAGACGCTGACCGAGACCTCGACGGGGTGGTGACAGGCGAAGTAGTGATCCTGCTCGCCGATCCGCTGCATCTGCGGCTCTTCGGTAAAGCAGATGTCGGTCGCGTGCTGGCATCGGGTGTTGAACCGACAGCCAGAAGGCGGATTGATAGGCGACGGGAGCTCCCCGTCGATATCGCCATCGCTCGGATCGACGGTGGGCGCGGGCTCGGGGATCGAGGCCAGCAGTGCCCGGGTGTAGGGGTGCCGCGGGTGCTCGTAGAGCTCATCGGCGTTGCCGATCTCACAGGCCTTGCCCAGGTACATCACGATGATGCGGTCGGAGACGTTCTTCACCACGGACAGGTCGTGGCTGATGAAGAGAAGCGTGAGCCCGTAGCGCTGCTTCATGTCCTCTAGCAGATTGAGGACCTGCGCCTGCACCGACACGTCGAGGGCCGAGACGGGCTCGTCGCAGATGAGCACCTTCGGGTCGAGCGCGAGGGCTCGAGCGATACCGATGCGCTGGCACTGACCACCAGAGAACTGGTGCGGGCGGCGGTCGCCGAACTTCGGGTCGATGCCCACGGCAACCATGAGCTCTTCGATGCGATCCTGGGACCACGAACCCTGCTCGTCACCCCAGACCGCCAGACCTTCGGAGATCACGTCTCGGATCTTGCGGCGAGGGTTGAGCGACGAGATCGGATCCTGGAAGATCATCTGTAGGTCGGGACGGATCTTGCGAAGCGCCTCGCCTTCGAGGTCTGCCAGGTTGTGGCCCTGATAGTCGATCGAGCCGCTCTTGATCGAGTTCAGTCGGATGATCGACTTTGCGACCGTCGACTTTCCACAACCCGACTCGCCCACGATGCCGAGGGTCTCTCCTTCGGCAACGTCGAACGAGATGCCGCTGACAGCGTGGACCACCGCGCCGCGGCCTACCGGGAACTCGACCTCGAGGTCAGTGACCGTGAGGAGGACGTTGGGATCGTCACGCAGTGGGGCGTGTCCGGCACCGGCCATCAGGAACTCCCTCCGGCGTAGCCGGTGATCGGCAACCCCGTGGCGGTCTGTCCGGCGGCGACGTTGGAAGCCAGCGCCTCGCGGCCGCGGTCGGTATTGGCCGGATGGAAACAGGCGAACTCGTGCATGCCCTTGACTCCCTGGCTCTCGGGAATGGCCTCGAGGCAGTCGGCCTGAGCGAAGCGGCAGCGCGGTGCATAGGCGCACTGCACCGGCGGGTTGATGAGCTCGGGCGGGCGGCCCGGGATCGGTTCGAGCCGCGTGTGACTCGGCTGCTCGACACGGGGAATCGTGCGCAGCAGGGCGTCGGTGTAGGGGTGGCGCGAGTCGCCGAACAGCGTCTCGGTCTTGGACCGTTCGACGATGCGCCCGGCGTACATCACCGC
>CALKOE010000090.1 GCA_938091985.1 uncultured Acidimicrobiales bacterium
AGTTCGATTCCCCGGAATGACGATGACGGACCGACCAGCGCCGGAGCGCATCGACGATCTCGTCGCGCCGCGCTATCCCGAGGAGATCGCGGCGGCCTTCGAGATGGTCGCCCCCATGGCCGAGGTGCTCGACTGGAGCCCTGCCGCGATTTTGAACCAAGCGGCCGCAGAGACTGGGCTCGACGACTTCGGTGACGATCTGCACGAGGCACCCCTCTCGGTTCTCGCTCCCGCCATGATCGATGAGGGCGAATTGTCGACGCTCGGGCAACTGTCGAACCACTCGACACTGGTTTCGTGCGCGAAGCAGAAGCTCCTGGTCGCCGACCTGCTTGCGCGCCACCCGGAGATCCACGAGATCGAGATCGCCCGGCCGGTGATCATCGCCGGCCAGGGCCGGACCGGAACCACCCATCTCCACAACCTGATGTCGAGCGATCGGTCGTTTCGCACGATGCCGTACTGGGAGAGCATCGAGCCGGTGCCCCCTCTGGCAGAGCAAGGCGTGCACCACGGCACCGACTTCCGCAGCGACCCGCGTTACCAGCGGTGCGCAGAGACACTGGCCGGGCTGAACGGCGCATTGCCGTACTTCAAGCGGATGCACGACATGTATCCCGAGCACGTCCACGAAGAGATCGCCCTGCTCACGATTCCCTACGGCGGCATGTCGCCCGAGACGATGGCAGTGATGCCGACGTGGCGAGACTGGTACCTGGCGAGCGACCAGACGCCGTTCTACGACTACATGAAGACCATGCTGAAGGTGTTGACGTTCCTCGGCCGAGGTACCGAACGCGAGGCCGACCGCTGGTTGCTGAAGTCGCCCCAGCACGTCGAGCAACTGCAGCCGTTGATGACGGTGTTCCCGGATGCGACGGTCATCTGCACCCACCGTGATCCGGTGGCGGTCGCGAAGTCGATGTCGACGATGCTCACGTATACGTCGCGGATGAGCCGCAATCCGGAGAAGCTCGCCGACGTCGGTCGCTACTGGATCGACCGCATGGGCCGAATGCTGCAGGGCATGGCGGACCAACGACACCTTCTTCCCGACGACCAGTCGATTGATGTGAAGTTCCACGAGTTCATGGCCGACGACATCGCGACGGTCGAACGGATCTATGACCTTGCCGACCATCCATGGGACGGCTCCACCGAGGCCGGCATGCACGCCTACATGGCTGACCACCCTCGTGGCGTGCATGGCAGTGTCAGCTACCACATCGAGGAAGATTTCGACGTCGATGCGTCGGCGCTCGCCGACGAGTTGCGCTTCTACGTCGACCGGTTCGATGTCGAAGTCGAAGGAGCGAGATGAGCACGTCCGAGGAATCGAAGCGAGCGCTCGCCCGCTGGTACGACGAGATGTGGTTCCAGAAGAACTTCGACCTGGTGCCGGACTGTGCCGGGCCCACCTACACGCGGCATGAAGCCGGCGGCACGCGGACGATCACCGCCGAGGAATACCGTGACTTCCTGAACGAACACATGACCACTGCGGAGATCTCCGACGGCCGCTATCGACTGATCGCCGAAGACGACCATGTGGTGGCCATCGGGTCGTGGAAGCTCAACGGTCAGCAGTGGGACTGGGTCCAGGCGTTCCGCGTCGAGCACGGCAAGCTCGTCGAGACGTGGCTCTCCGGAATCGGCACCGACACGATGTGGGGTCCCGACGCCATCAGACCCTGACGACTCGGGCTCGAGTCGAAGCGTGGGTCAGCTGGCGGCGTCTCGCTGCTCGATCAGTGACTGTAGAGGTGCGAGGTCGAAGGGTGCCGAGGTCATCACGATGATGTGGTCGGCACCGGCATCGACATAGCGGCTGATGTCGTCGACGTCGTCGCCCTGCACCGCAACGGTGCGTTCGATCTCGCTGGGGTCGCGGCCGACCTTCGCGCACCACTCGTCGAGAACGCCGTTGAGTCGGGCGAGATTGTCGGGCGGTCCGAACGTGTTCCAAGCCTGGGCGTGCTCGGCAACGAGGCGGAGGGTGACCTTCTCGCCGGAGCCGCCGATCAGGATCGGGAGCGAACCAACGGCCGGCGGGTTGAGCTTGCCGAGCCGGTCCTTCATGCGGACCAGGTCGCTCTCGAGCTGACGCAGCCGCGAGCCGACGGTGCCGAACTCGTAGCCGTATTCGGTGTAGTCGCGTTCGAACCAACCCGCGCCGACAGCGAGATACATCCGACCCTCGCTCACATGGTCGAGAGTTCTCGCCATGTCGGCCAACAGTTCGGGATTGCGGTAGCTATTGCCGGTCACCAGCGTGCCGAGCATCGCTCGTTCGGTGTCAGCGGCCATTGTCGACAAGAGCGTCCACGCCTCGAAATGCGTGGCATCGGGGTCGCCGAAGAGCGGGTAGAAGTGATCCCAGATCCAGATGGAATCGGCGCCCATTTTGTCGGCCGTGCGCCAGGCCTGGCGCATCTCGGCAACCGACGTTCCTTGGGGTTGGATCTGGATCCCGACCTTTACCATCAGCGAAACCAGCTCAGATCGAGATCGGGAACTCGGGCGGCTCGGCCATCTCAACGACCGGATCGACTGCGTCGTTGAACATCGGGAACCTCGGCATGGCTGCCTCGCGCATACGCGTGGTGGAGTGCACGGGGTCCTTGTCGAACTCCGGAATCACGTGCTTGCCGAACATCTCGATCATCTCGATCGTCTGATCGTGGGTGTAGCCCTCGTCGGGAGTGCCGAAGGCGACCTGGTCGCAGCCGACGTCCTGGTAGGCCTGGACCTGCTCGCAGACTTCCTCAGGATTGCCACACAGCATGTAGCCCTCCTTGATCGCGAAGTCGAGCGTGGCGTCGTCGAGTTCGAAGCGGTTCGTGGGATTGGGCCACACGATGGCGTCGGGGCTCTGCGGCATCGAGTCGTGGTAGAGGTTGACCATCGTGACGCGATAGCCACGGAGGTTGCGCTTTGCCATTGCTCGGGCCTCTTCACGGTCCTCGAGGCAGATGACGGCATTGGTCATCATCACGTTGTTGTTCTGGTACTGACCGATGGGGTCGGTGACGTTCTCGGCCGCTTCCTTGTAGGCCTCGACGCGTCCCTTGAGGTTGTGGATCGGCTCGAAGTTGAACGCGATCGCGCCGATGCCGTGGCCGCCGGCCTTGGCGAATGTCGCCGGGTTGCCACAGGCGACCCACATCGGCGGGTGTCCCTTGCCGTAGGGCTTCGGGAGGATGTTGTGGGGCTTCGGCACGGAGAAGTGCTCGCCCTCGAAGGAGTAGTCCTTCTGTTCCCACATGCGTGGGATCTCGTGTGCGACTTCGTCCCACATCGACTTGGTGACCGAGAGCTCGGTGCCGCCGAAGGTGGCGACCTCATGGCTGCCCGCGCCGCGGCCGGTGCCGAACTCGAAGCGACCTTCGGAGAGGTGATCCATCATCGCGGCGCGCTCGGCGATGCGAACCGGATGTTCCTTGGTGGTGGGGAACGAGGTGATCGCCGAACCGACGTGGATTCGCTCGGTCTTGGCGGCGACGTAGCCCATGAAGGGGTAGGGGGCCGACATGTGGCTGTACTCGGTGAGCGCGTGGTGCTCGCCGAACCAGGTGTACTTCCAGTTGAACTTGTCGGCATGGATCGCGTATTCCGCCTCCCGCATCAACATGAGATGCTCGGACTCGGGGTCGTGAGCCGCGGGGCCGGGCAGGTAGCCGTTGAAGAAGAGGCCGAATTCCATGAGTTCTCCTGAACTAGAACGTGTTCTGGTTTTAGGTTAGCGCGCGATCACGTGCCGGTGAAGTTCGGACTGCGCTTCTCGGAGAAGGCCTTCGGGCCTTCCTTTGCATCATTGCTTGCGAAGACCGCCTGGCCGTATTCCCATTCATGACGTAGCGCGTCGTCGAGTTCCATTCCGTCGGTCTCGTGGAGTGTCCGGGTGATGGCTGCCGTGGAGAGTGGACCGTTCGCGGCCACGACCTGGGCGAGCTCCATGGCCTTCTCGAGCGCGGTCCCGTCGGGTACGACGTGGCCGATGAGGCCGATGTCTTTGGCCTCTGGGGCGAGGAGGTGTTTTCCGGTCAGCAGGATCTCGGCCGCTTGGGTGTACGGGATCTGGCGGGGGAGGCGCACTGCAGATCCGCCCATGGGATACAGCGACCATCGGGCTTCACTTACGCCGAATCGAGCGCTCTCGCCGGCCACTCTGATCTCCATTGCCTGGAGTAGCTCCGTGCCACCCGCAATGGCCACGCCCTCGACTGCCGCAACGATCGGCTTTGTCGGGCGGTAGTGGCGAAAGAGCGCCTTGTAGACGATGTCGGGGTCGACGGCCATACGGGCGGCCGTGTCCAGCGGGTCGGCGTCCTTGGCATCGCCCGCCATGGCGCGCAGGTCCGCGCCGGCGCAGAAGTTCCCACCGGCTCCGGTGACGACGATGCAGCGAATGTCTGGA
>CALKOE010000091.1 GCA_938091985.1 uncultured Acidimicrobiales bacterium
GGCATCTGCTTCTATGGACACCGCCCCCGACCACGGCGCCTGGCGGCCCTGTCCGAACAACCAGATCGCCCGAAGGAAGGGCACGTCCTCACACCGAAGGCGCGACGATGTAGCCGTGCCGAGCTCCGGCAACGCCTCCTCCAGGAATCGGGCGTAGGGCCCTCCGTGCCAGGACTCTGTCGTACCCAGCAGCAGATGCACGTCACCCAGTTGCAGAGCGCGACGAAGCTCCGCTGGCTTGTACGCAGCCGAGAATGACATGAAGGTCGCGCCGATCCTCGTCACCGCAAAGAAGGCAACCATCCACTCCGCCGAGTGCGGCAGGTGCGCCCCGACCCGCGTGCCCTTCCCGACGCCCGCGGCGATGAGGCGTTTGGCCAGAGAGCGAGAGGCCCGATCAACCTCGCCGAAGCTCAGCCGACCCGTCGGCGTCACGATCAGCTCCCTGTCCCCGAATTCTTCTGCTGCCCGATCGATGACCTCGACCACGCGCTGCGGCCCCGGATATTCCGCGGCCAGTTCCCGCTCATGCACCTGAGCGCCCCCCGTGTCAGTCGACCTTCGCTCGCGAATGTGACACTATCATATTTGGCAAGTCTGATATCCGGCCACACTCTTACGCGCCGGAGCCGAGGAAGGATCAACCGATGCCCACGAGGTACCTACCCCTCTCCGCTGACGCCCATGTGAACGAACCACACAACCTCTGGTACGAGCGGCTGCCGGAGGAGCTACGAGACTTTGCGCCCCGACGAATCGAGCAGGGCGCGGAAGGTGCGTGGACGCTGGTGGTCAACGGCGACCGGATGGGATGGCAAACCATCTCGAAGGAACGCGAGCAAGAGCTCGAGGCCGAACGGATCGGCCACGCAACCCCCGCGGTGCGCTTGGAGATGATGGCCGACGATGGCATCGCCGGTGAGGTCGTCTATCCCACGATCGGTCTCTACGTCTGGGACATCGAACGGGGCGACGTCGGCCAGGCGGCGTGTCGCATCTACAACGACTGGATCCTCGAACGGCTGAGCGAGTCGGGGGGCCGGATCAAGCTCGCCGGCATGATCCCGACATGGGACATCGACGACGCCGTCAGTGAGATCCAGTACATCGCCGGTAAGGGATTCGCGGCGGCGATGATGCCTCTGGTCGGGACACCCGCGTGGAACGACCCACAGTATGAGCCCCTCTGGGATGCGATCAGCGATACCGGCATCGCCGTGGTGATGCACCAGGGCACCGGGCAGGGCGCCACGGGCGGAGGGGTCGTGTATCGAGGCCCCGGTTCCCCGGGAGCCAACATCCTCACCGCACAGACGCAGGCGCCCCGCACCACCTCGCTTCTCGCCGGGGCCGGTGTGTTCCACCGTCATCCCGAGATGCACGTTGTGCTCGTGGAGGTCAACGGCGGATGGTTGGCGTGGTGCATGGAAGTCCTCGACGAGTTCGCCCGCGCCAACCCGAGCTGGACCAAGCCGAAACTCCCTGAACTGCCAAGTCACTACATATCCCGACACATCCACTGCACGTTCCAGAACGACCCGGTGGCAATCGCCAATCTGCCGCTGACGGGGCCAAGAACGCTGATGTGGGGCAACGACTACCCACACGACGAGGGCACCTACCCGCGGTCGCAGGAAGTGATCGCCAACCTGTTCGCGAACGTCTCCGAGCAGGACCGTCGGATGATCCTGACCCAAAACACCGCAGAGGTGTTCGGCTTCGACCAATCGATTCTCACGACGCCCGTCGAGGCTTCCAGCTGATGGAGACTCAGCTGCAAATCGCGGATGCCCCGTGACCACCGGCGGGCGCACCGCGCCGATCACCGAGTTCATCCCGCTGGTCGACAGCGGCGACGGTGCCCTGTGCTGCACCGTGGCCCCCCACTTGGCGCGACCTGATGGTGGTCTCTACGGGGGGTCGGCCGCGGCGCTCGCGGTGACCGCGGCCGAGCGGGCGACCGGTCGGCGTTGCCTGTCATTGGGGATCCGCTACCTCGCGCCGGCGGCACTCGGCGATGAGATCCGGGTCGTCGTCACCGACTTGTCCGCGGGGCGCTCCGTCAGCCAGGTCGAAGTCAAAGGCACCCATGGCGACCGCCGCATCTTCGCCGCGACCGCTGCGGCCGCCGTCGAGGGCAGTCACGACGACGACGCCCAACTCGTCCCGTTTCCCGACGCTCCCGCACCATCGACGTGTCGCACCTACCGCGAGACGGATCTCGCCTCAGCAGGCAACATGTGGCGTTCGCTCGCGGTGAGAGTCGCTCATCACGACGGCGTCGACGTCAGCGCTCAGCCCCTCCGCCTGTGGGCGCGGATCAACGGCGTCGCGGCCACACCGGCAACGATGGCCTACGTCAGCGACTGGGTTTCGGAGGGATTCTGGCAGGGTGTACACCGAGCAGGAATGGGCGTGACGATCGATGGCTCGATAACAGTCGCCCAGCCCGATCCGACGGAGTGGATCCTCATGGAGATACTGCCCCAGTCATCGTGGGCCGGGTATTGCGCAGGTCAGGTCCTGATGTGGTCAGAGAACGGGGTGTTTCTCGGGACTGCGACGCAGACGGTGAAGCTTCGCCGCCTGTCGACCACCTGATATGACAAACGAACGGAGCTTGACGGAGAGGAGCCGCTGACCTCTAGCGATCGATCACAATCGGATCACCGATCACCTCGATGGTGCCGGTCGCGTCGTCGTAGCGCTGGACCTCGAACTGGTCGAGGAGATCCCACTTGCCGTCGCCGAACCGGAATGAACCCTGGCCGTACCCGAGGATCTCGATGGAGCCGAGTTCCTCCAGCGCAGCCGCGAAGGTCTCGTTCGTGAGTTCGGCGCCGGCACGTTCCCCGGCCTGCTTGAGCAGCCGGGTCATGTTGCAGGCCGTGAGGGTGGGAAGAGCCCAACTCGGTTCGCCTCCCGCCTGAGCATCTCCGTCGGGCAGGACCAGGAACTGGTCGGCGAGCTCAGGGTTCGCGGCAACGATCGGATCGATGCACTCTTCCTTGAACGCCGGGTCATCGAACCAGAACGACGCGTCCGGGGCCTGGGACACACTCAATGCGCCGTCGATGATGCTGGTGTCGGAGATGCCGCCCACCGTCGCGTCCAACGAAATGAAGGCCATCTCGGGGGTGAAGCCGGCTTGGATGAAGCCTTCCGTCGCTGTCGCTGCTCCGACGACATCGATGATGAAGTCGACGCCTCCGACGCGGAACTGCTCAGCTACCAGGCCGATCTCTGAGTTGAACGCGGTCGGATCATCGGAGCCGGCCACCGTGACCACGGCAATCGCCGGAATATCCTTGTCGTCGAGGACGGCTTTCACTGCGTCGACGGGCTCGTCCACCGAGCCGATGATGCCGACGGTTTTCCCATCGAGGAAGCCTCCCTCCGCGAGGGTGCCGGCCATGATCCCGGCGATGGCGTCATCGGCCGCGTTCAGACTCAACCACAGCGCGTCGTCGGATGCCTCGACGAAGGTTGCGGTCTGGAATCCCTCGGTGATGACCATGACGTCGTTGAGCTCTGTGAGACACAGGTTGTTCGCCGCCAACATGCCGTAGAGCACGATGAACACTTCCTCGTCGTCGGCGAACTCGACGCAAGCTGCGTCCTGTGTCGCCGGATCGAGGAAGTCATAGCTGACGTAGACCGGCTCGATCATGCGACCGAAAATTCCGCCTGCCTCGTTAATCGCATCGATGAAGGGCGGAAACGCGACCTCGTTCGACCCGTGGTAGTTCGGTACGTTGTACTGGGCCAGGAGTTCGAAGTCCGGCACGGCAATACCGACCTTTACCGCCGTCGACGTCACGCCACGGGCGCTGGCGGGGAGCTCCTCGGGCACCTCATCCTCGGCCTCGTCGGTCGAAGGGTCCTCGCTGTCGTCGGCCTCGGGTTCATCCGAGTCGCCCGAATCGTCGCCCTCTGAGGCATCGTCGTCGACGATCGTGGCGTCGCCACTGCCATCGTCGTCAGAGCACGCGCTCGCCACCAGAGCGAAAACTGTCAGCACCGCAAGAAATGCGGCAAACGTCCGTCGCCTCACCATTGGATCTATCCCCCTTGCTGCGCCCCCACGAGGCGCAAGTTCCAACGCTGACGACCGTAGCAGTCGCTTACGTAAAGTGAAAGCGTTACTTACGGTCGCGAAAAGCGACGCAGTCAGGCGGTGCAACCAACGATGGATGGAGTCACGTTCCGCCGACGGCGTCGCGCTTGGCCACCTCGACTGGCGGTGCGTCGCGCCAGTTGACGATGCCCTCGTCGAAGTCGGACGATGCGACCCAACGCTCACCGTTTGAGATGGTTGCGTAGTGGGAATGGTTGAGCTGGTGGATGGTGAAGCATGACTCGAGCGCGTTCGTGAACCCCATGGTGTCCATCGTCTGGTTCACCGACTCCTTGATGAGCAGCGCGGCAACGGTGGGCAGCTCGGCGACTCGAGCGGCGAACTCCTGCGTTCGGTCGGTCAGTTCCTCTCCCGGAAAGACCTTGCTGACCATGCCCAAGCTGTGAGCCTCGTCGGCATCGATCGCGTCTCCGGTCAGGAGAAGCTCCTTTGTCTTTCGAGGGCCGAACTCCCAGGGATGGGCGAAGTACTCGACGCCCATCATGCCGAGTCGGGTGCCGACGACGTCGGCGAAGATGGTGTCCTCCGCAGCCACGATCAGATCGCAGGCCCAGGCGAGCATGAGCCCGGCCGCGAACACCGACCCATGGACCTCGGCAATGGTGATCTTGCGGAGGTTCCGCCACCGCAAGGTGTTCTGGAAGAAGTAGTGCCACTCCTGGAGCATCAACCTCTCGCTGCCCGCGCGGGTCCCGCCGTTGACAAGACGCGATGGGTGCATCTTCTCGCCGCTGTACTCCTCCATGGCCACCTTCGAACCCATGTCGTGGCCGGCCGAGAACATCTCGCCGTTCCCACCGAGGATCACGACCCTCACGTCGTCGTCGCGCTCAGCCCTGAGAAATGCCTCGTCCAGCTCGACGAGCATGCCCCGGTTTTGGGCATTGCGAGCTTCAGGCCGGTTGAGCATGATCCGAACGACGCGGCCGTCATCGCTCGAGTCGTAGGTGATGAATTGGTAGTCGGTCATAGGTCTCCGAGAATCGGGCTTACGCATTTTGCGTAGCGCACTTGCCAGTTCCGCATGTTATAGCGTCGCTACGAGCGCACAAGGGGGCACCGATGGTAGATGTGCCCCAGCCAGTCGAATTCGATCCGATGTCGAACGTCGCTGGCTACGCCAAGCTTCCGTTCATCACGACCGAGTGACCGTCGGCGTCCACGCGCCCCCGAGCGCCCGGATCAGGAAACGGGCGAGTTCCTCAGGAGGCGGCATGTCGACCGAGGTCTCATTGCCCAACAGAGACGAGTGGTTGTATGCGGTTCGCACCGCGAGGACGAAGTAGGCGCGTTCGTCGGTGTCCCCCGGAGGAAGCCCGCCGGCGTCGACCGCGGCGTCGATGCACTCCTTGAGGAACTCGACGTGGGGCTGGAGCGCCTGGTCGAAGCCGCGTGCGTTGCTCGACTGGAGCTGGGCCGAGTAGCGAAGAAGGGCGGAGCGGTAGGGCGTCAGCGTGATGCTCACCGAGCGGAGTATGTAGCCGGCCAACCGCTCGATCGGGTCGTCGATGCCGGCGAGAAGACCCCGGACCTCCTCCACGGCGGTGAGCAACGCTTCCTCGAAGACGGCGCTGAGCAGATCCGCCTTGCCGTCGAAGTACTGATAGAAGAGCCGCATCGAGAACCCGGCACGATCACAGACGTCCTGGATGGTGAATGAGTTGCCTCGCTCTTCGAGGAGTTCGATGGTCGCCCCAACGAAGGCTGCGGAGCGGTCGATCGACCGTCGGGCCGCCTCATCAAGCGACCGTTGGACGACTCGCGCCCGCCAGGGGCTTGCCGCGTCGCCCGCAGGGTCGATCGCGGCCAGCAAGCCGTCGGTTGCCCCGTTTCCAGTTTCGTCGGCTCCCTCCGGGTCGGTGTGCGCAGCTCCGCTCATTCACCCTCCCTGTCAGCATCGCCGAGAGCCAGCCCTTGCATGAGCAGCTCGACGAATCGGGTTTGTGACGGCGTGGCCAGCCCGAAGCTGCTCTCGAAGAGCGTCGACCAGCTGTAGGCGCGCCGAGCCGCCATCACGAGATACGCAGACCCTTCGTCTGCACCGGCGTCGTCGAGTACTCGGTGGACAACGTCGGCGACCGGAGCGTGGTAGCGCGCCACATCGGCTGAGTTCGTCTGCATGAGTCGAGCCTCGTGAACCGCCAGCCGCCTGGCCTCGCTCGTCTGAGAGACGTCGCTCACCGAAAGCAACATCGCTCGGGCGCGGCCTTCCGGCCCTTCGTGAGCGACGACAGTGGCGTCGAGCCGCTCGGCGATCTCGTATTCGTACTGCTCGAGTGCCGCGGCGATCAGCTCATCCTTGCTCTCGAAGTAGCGGTAGAGCAGCCGCAGCGACATGCCGGCGCGATCGGCGATCTCCTGGACGGTGACCCCTTCGGTCGACTCCTCCATGAGTTCGCGGGTCACGGAGATGAGAGCGCCGGCGCGCTCGATCGCCTGCCGAATGGCGTCACCCATCGAACGCTCGACGACGCGCTCACGCCAGCGCGTGGCCCGGCTACCGAGAAGGTCAGCAACCTTCTCGGTCATCGGCGGTCCGGGTACGATGACGCTCGGCCTCCATCGCCGGGTGCCCGAGCGCCTATTTCGAGCATGCGGGACACTCCTATTGGGTCATGGCTCGCATTTCTGGCGAACGTTAGTATCGTTGCCCTCCGGAGTGTACCGCACTCGCGGGTTACGCGAACGCCTACGTCTGAGAGCTAAGCGGGGAGGAACCTAGGACGGGTTGTCTTCACCGAACAGCTGCTGGGCGCGTCGCCGGAGCTCTTGGTAGTCGACCTTCTGGGTGGGTGTCCACGGAACCTCATCGGGACTCAGCACGCCGAAATGGCGCGGGACCTTGTAGACCGCAAGCTCGTGCCGGGCGAGGGCGCGAACCTCGTCGATGTCGACCCCGAGAGGACTGGGCACGAGGAATGCGACTACGGCCTCACCCCTCGCGCCATCCGGCATCGAGGTGACGAACGCTTGGTCGACCGACTCGTGCTCGACGAGAACCGCAACCACCTCCGCGGGCGACACGTTTGCCCCGGCCGTTTTGATCATGTCGTCGAGGCGACCGACGAGGAACAAGAATCCGTCGCGACGGATCACCTTGTCGCCGGTGTGGTACCAACCTTCTGCATCGAAGACCTCTCGGCGCTCGAAGCGGTGACGGCCGAGCATCATCGTCGATCCTCTGACAAGAAGCTCACCACCCACACCATCGGGGACGTCGGCGCCGGTAGCCGGATCGATCACTCGGTGCTGCATGCCAGGAAGGGCGCAGCCGAGGCTCCCGAGCCCGGCCGCTGGTAGCTGATCACCGTGCAACGCCGGGCTCCAGCCCGAATGGGGCCCGAGGGTCTCCGTCATCCCCAGCGATTGGGGGACTTGGGGGTCACCTGCACCAAGCGCTCGCTCGAATATGTCGATCCGACCGAGGACGTCGGCGTCGAATGCAGGGTGTTCGACCAATAGTTTCGCAACCGGTCCCCATGCGGTTGCCTCGTTGGCGCCGGCCCTCATCATGAGGGCCAAGGCCTCTGCCGGGTCGAACACCTCCTGGGTCACGAACGACCCCGCTGCAACCATGATCCGCAGAAACGACCAGGTCAGTCCACCCACCCAATTCAGTGGCATGGTGGTCCATAGAGTCGGTTGATCGGCCTGTCCGGTCATCACCCACATGGTGTGCGCCTGGCGAAGCACCGCCCCATGGCTGTGCACAATCCCTTTCGGTGCCCCGGTCGATCCGGTCGTGTAGACGATCGTGAGCGGGTCGCTGGCCTCGACGTCAGCCCCGAGCGAGCGGACGACGCTCTCCGGTATCCGCCTCGCGGCTCGTCCCGCTGCGGCCAACTCGTCGAGCCAGATCACCGTCGTGAGTTGCGGGAGCGACTCGAGCGGATCGAGATCGAGGCCAAGGCGAACACCGAGCGACTCCTCGAGATCGTCGCGATACCGCTGCTTCATGAATTCCGGCACGGCGATGAGCAGGTGGGCCCCGCTGTGTCGGAGGGTGGCTACGACCTCGGCCGGTCGGCTGAAAGTATTCATCGGTACCAGCACCGCGCCCAACGATGCGGCCGCCAGCCACGTGACGATCCAGGGGATGCCGTTCGGAGCGAGAAGCGCGATGACGGTCCCTTTGCGCACGCCGAGCCCTGCGAGCAGCGCTGCCCGCTCACGAACCAGGTCGTCCAATTCGGCGTAGGTCACGTCACCGGTCGGCGTCGCCACCGCACAGGTGTTTCCCCGCTGCGCGAATTCGGCCACCAGGGACGGGACGCTGGGTAGCACCTCTTCGGTCACCACGCGTCAGCTCGAAGCCGGTCCGGCTATGACCTTCGTCTCGGTGTGCTGAGCGAATCCCTCGAGACCATTCTGGCGCCCCACGCCGCTTGACTTGTGGCCACCGAACGGAGCATCAGCACCGTAGAACATGCCGCCATTGACACCGGTGACACCGGCCTTCACCCGCTTT
>CALKOE010000092.1 GCA_938091985.1 uncultured Acidimicrobiales bacterium
CAGCTCGTCGGGGGCGGAGATGCCGGCCACTCCCCCGGCAGTGCCGTCCATCCGGTCCGACCACCCTGTGATCATCGTGAGCGCGGTCGCAGCGTGGTCCGCACCACCTCGAGCGGCGATTCGCTCGAGCGACGACTTCACATTGCGGGCGGTGATCGGCTCGCCATCGGCGTCGGCCAGTCCCTCCGGGAACACGAACGTCCAGGTCAGTCGATCGTCGGATACGAACCAGCGGTCTGCCAGGCCAGGCTCAGCGCCGCCGTCAGGACCGATCGCGGTGATTCCTTCGTAGAGCAGGCCTGCCAACACGCGATTCGTCAGCGACGCGGGGCCGGCGTCGGCCGGGTCGAGCGACCATCCCTCGGGGACGGCCAATCGCAGCGAGGGGCGACCATCCACCGGAGCGGTGGTCGAGGACGACTCCGACGCGGCGGCGATTGCGTCGACCTCACGAGCCGCGCTGTCTTCCAAGCTCGGCCGCTCGCCTGCGCACGCGGTCGTCAGGAGAAGAATGACGAGGAACGCAAGACAGACACGACGCATCAGCCCCTATCGGCCGTTTGCCCCTCCGCTACAGCGTTCCCCAGATGTAGCGGGGGTCAGACACCAGATGTAGCGGCTAGAAGATCAGGGCGTAGGCGACGGAGCTGAAGGCGAAGATGACCGCAGCGATCACGGTGATGCGGTCGAGGTTCTTCTCGACGACCGTCGATCCGGCTGCTGCTGCGCCTGCTCCACCACCGAACATGTCGGACAGGCCTCCGCCCTTCCCGCTGTGCAAAAGCACGAGGAAGATCAGGACGAGCGACGATACGAGCCACAGGGGTGCAACGATCCAGATCACGGCGTCGAGGATATCAGCGGATCAGGCTTGGTAGAGGCGGTAGTTGACGATCCGGGAGAAGTCTTCGGGATCCAGCGCCGCACCACCGACGAGAGCGCCGTCGATGTCGGGCTGTGCCATCAGCTCCGGAGCGTTGCCTGGCTTGACCGATCCGCCGTATTGAATGCGCACGGCGGCGGCTGCTTCGGCCCCCCAGCCGTCCTTCACGAGCGAGCGGATGTGGGCACACATCTGCTGCGCATCGTCGGACGATGCGGTCTCGCCGGTGCCGATCGCCCAGATGGGTTCGTAGGCGATCACGAGTTCGCCGACGACTTCAGCGGTGAGGTTGGACAGCGATCCGGCGATCTGAGAGGCAACCTTCGACTCCGCCTGGCCGCCCTGACGCTCTTCGAGCGTCTCGCCGCAGCACACGATCGGCGTCATGTTTGCCTTGAGCACGGCGATCGCCTTGGCGTTGACGATCTCGTCGGACTCACCGAAGATCTCGCGCCGCTCCGAGTGGCCGACGATGACATATGTGACGTCGAGCTTGGCCAACATGCCGGCCGCGATTTCACCGGTGAACGCGCCCTTCTCTTCCTGATGCACGTTCTGTGCGCCGAGCGCGATCGGCACGTCGTCGGCCTGGAGCACCGTCTGGACCGAGCGGATGTCGGTGAACGGCGGGTGCACCGAGACGTCGACCTCTTCGTAGTCCTCGCTCGTCAGGGCGTAGGCCAACTTCTGGACGGTCTGAATCGCCTCGAAGTGGTTGTAGTGCATCTTCCAGTTGCCGGAGATGAGTGGCTTGCGGGTGTTAGCCATTGTTGTTGGGGGCTCCTCGTAGGGCCTCCAGACCCGGCAGGTCGCCCTTCTCGATCAACTCGAGTGAGGCGCCACCACCGGTGGAGACGTGGTCCATGTCCTTCTCTACAACGAATTGCTTGGCCGCGGCGGCGCTGTCGCCACCGCCGACCACGGTGAACGCCTTAGTGTCGGCCATCGCCTGGGCCACTGCACCGGTGCCGCCGGCGAAGCGCGGGTCTTCGAACACACCCATGGGGCCGTTCCACAGCACCGTGCCGGCCTCGTAGATCACGTCGCCGAACTGGGCTGCGGATCCGGGACCGATGTCGACACCCATCCAGCCATCGGGCAGGTTGGCGCCCATCTGGCGCACTTCTCCCCCGGCTTCGGGGTCGAACAGCTTCCCGCCAGGGCCGAGCGCAGTGATGTCGTAGGGCAGGTGAATTGGCTTCGGTTGATCGAGCAGCCGCGCACACGTGTCGACCATGTCGTCCTCGCACAGCGAGGAACCGATGGACTTGCCCTGGGCCTTCAGGAAGGTGAAACACATGCCGCCACCGACGATGAGCGAATCGACCGACGCGAGGAGCGCCTCGATCACCGCGAGCTTGTCGCTCACCTTGGAGCCGCCCATGACAGCCACGAAGGGTTTACGCGGGTTGTCGCGCAAGCCGCCGAGCACCTCGACCTCGCGCTGCAGCAGGCGGCCGGAGGCCGAGGGCAGATACTGCGGCGGACCGACGATCGATGCATGGGAGCGGTGCGAGGCGCCGAAGGCATCGTTGACGTAGGCGTCGTGGCCCTCGATCAGCCGCGCGACGAACTCTGGGTCGTTGGCGGTCTCCCCCGGATCGAAGCGCAGATTGTCGAGCAGTTCGACTTCCGGCACGAGCTCCGCGAGACGGGCCCGCACCGGCTCGACCGAAAACGCCGGATCCGGTGCACCCTTCGGTCGTCCGAGGTGGGTGCACGCGGTGACCGATGCGCCCTGTTCGAGCAGCCACCGGATGGTGGGCAACGCGGCGCGAATGCGCAGGTCATCGGTAATGGCGCCGTCGACGATCGGCACGTTGAAGTCGGCCCGCAGAAGGACCGACTTCCCGTTGAGATCGCCGAGTTCTTCGAGCCGGGGGACGGAGCTCACTTCTTGGCAGCGGCCTTCTTGGCAGCGGCCTTTTTGGCCGGCCGCTTCTTGGCCGGCG
>CALKOE010000093.1 GCA_938091985.1 uncultured Acidimicrobiales bacterium
CTTGCTAATTTTGCTGCGTTGCTTTCTGTTGGGATGTCTAACGCGTTTGCCAGCGGAGTCATGGGGCTTGCTGTTGTTGCTGGGCGGGGTGACGCTGCTGTTGGCACTGGTGGTGGGTTCGCCGAACGATGGACCGGGCGCGCACGCGGTCGTGACGACGGCGAAGAGCGCCGCAACGACGACCCAGGCGCGGTGATGCGGCATGGGACGAACCGTACCGGCCGCCAGACCCCGAACCGGATCAGGCCGGGTGCGTGCTAGCGAGCAGGAAACTCGAATGACGCCACGTCTTCGAGCGGAGAGGCCGGGTCCCAGATGTCGGCCACCGATCGATAGTCGGCTCGCCAGCCATCGGCGGTCACGGTGCACTTGGTGTAGCCGTTGTCGCCGACGAAGTACTTCACGTGGGGGTTGGCAGCGGTGAAGTCGGTGGCGAACGGCGACGACGAGATCGCGGTGGCCATCACTTCGGGGCAGATGACGTCGTGACCGAAGCCCGGGCCGACGTCGAGCACGAAGCTGGCGTGGTAGTCGCCGCTCAGCACGATCGGGTTTGCCGCAGCACTCAACGCTTCGGCCACTCGCTCGCGTTCGGCGGGGTAGCCGTCCCAGGCTTCGAGGTAGTACTTCGCCACATCGGTGCCGGGCTCGCGGGCATCGAGCCCAGCGAACATCGAGGGGCTGACGAGCGATGTCCAACGGGCGGTCGACGACCGGAGGCCGTCGGTGAGCCAGGCGACCTGCTCTTCGCCGAGCAGCGTGCGGTCGGGATCGTCTCTCTCGGCGCATCCCTCGCCGAGATCGAACACCGAGGTGTCGCGGCACGGGGGCTCGTCGGCGAACTGTCGGGTGTCGATCAGGTAGAACTCGGCCAGATCGCCCACGCGGACCGAGCGATGCAGCCTGTGGCCGCTCCTTGTGGGCGCCGGCGCGCGGGCGGGTTGGTGTTCCCACCATGCTTGATAGGCCGCCACCCGGCGGGATTCGAAATCGCCGCCGGCACTGTCGAACTGGCCGGGGCCATCGGCCCAGTAATTGTCGGTGATCTCGTGGTCGTCCCACATCGTGAAGAACGGGTGGGTGCTGTGGGCGGCCTGCAGCGATGGGTCTTGTTTCACCTGGGCGTAGCGGAGCCGGAAGCCGGCGAGGTCGCTCGGCGGGGGACTGGTCCACGCGCGGCGACCGTCGCCCTCGGGTGAGAAGTCGAGTGGCGGGAGCTCGTAGATGTAGTCGCCGGTGAAGATCACGGCATCGAGCTCGTCGTCGGCGGCGATGTCGGCCCACGCGGCGTACTCGCCGAACTGCGGGTCTTGACACGTGGTGAGCGCGAAACGGAACGCGTCGGTCCCCTCCGCCGGAAGCGTGCGAGTGCGCCCGGTCGGACTCGTGTACTCACCGATACGGAAGCGGTAGAAGTAGGTCGTGGCGGGTTCGAGATTGCCGGGCTCGACATGCACGGAGTGGGCGTAGTCGAAGTCGGCTACGTCCAACCCCGAGCTGACGATGGTGGCGAAGTCGGCGTCGGTCGAGATGTCGTACGCGACGTCGAACAACTGGTCCGGCATTCCGCCATTCGGGTCGGCCGGATCAGGGGCGAGCCGAGTCCACAGCACGACGCTGTCGGCCAGCGGCTCGCCTGATGCAACTCCCAACGCGAATGGGTTGCCGGCAACGTCGAATGGCGGTGCGGCGACCGTGGCCCGTGTGGTCGTGGTCGACGCGGTTGAATTCAGGATGGTGGTCGAACTCGGCAGCGAGGTTGTGGTGGTCGACGCGGGAGCGGCGTCGTCCCCGCTACAGGCCACGGCGAACGCGCTCGCCGCGCCGGCCAGGAAAACGCGCCGTGAGACAGGTCTGGGCATGGCCGGACGCTACTACGTCTCCGCGGAGACGCCCTTGCGTCAGATCGACGACACAAACACGTCTCCGCGGGGACGTCAGCCGAGCAATTCGGCGCTGCCCGGCGGGCTCAAAACGACGACCGCAGTCTGTGTTGGACGCCGAGCGGCGTGTCCATCGAGTCCGCGGTCCAACTGGCGCCAGCGTTCCCACAATCGATCGCGTTCTTCGCCGGTCGCGCTGCGGGCGACCACGCCGATCGTCTCTCCACGGGACAACGTGATCTCGGCGTTGGGATTGGCCTCAAGATTGAGCCACCACGCGGGCTCTGCCGCGCCCCACCCGTTCATCGCCATCGTGATGACATTGTCGCCGTCTTCGTAGTAGGCGATCATCACGCCACGCTCGGCGCCGCTTCGGCGTCCGGTTGTGTTGAGGTGAGCGAGTCCGTAGCGGTCAGGTCGCGGAACCCGAAGCCCGAATCGACCCCGACTCCAGCGGTAGAGCGCCTTGTGAGTCTTCCACGCGGCCCGAATGAACCAGCGGGGTGGAAGGAACCCGCTGACGGGCGTATCTCGATCTCCAGCCATGCGTGCACAGTACGGAGCTCGCGTCAGGTATCTCATCGGCCGTTCGGCCGTTTCTCCTCAACCGAAAGGACGAGACGTGTCTGCTTGTGACTCCCTCTGCGCAGAATCGCTGGTCATGTTTCGCCGCCCGTGGCCGCCCTCCGTGGCCCACTTGGAAGAAGGCGGCCATCTGGACCTCGGCTTCGTCGCGGCCGGATTTCTCAGTCGAGGATTCGAGCGATCTCGTCGTGGAGCTTCTTGCGGTTGAGGTCCGAGGCGGTCTGGCTGTCTTCCGCGGGCGCGGATGAGGTTGTGGCGCGGGGCAACTCGGCCGGCGCGATCAGCGCGCTCTTTCAGCCGTCGGCGAGGCCAGGGTCTGATTCGTAGCCGAAAGGGGGCTGGCCTTCGGACCAGCGACGCAGAGCCTGGAACGGGTAGATCCCGGTGGAGTGGCCGTCGTTCCAGGTGATGTTGAGTCCCCACGCGCCATGGAAGCTGGCATCGGTGATGCTGAGCGGCGTCGGGCTACCCGGGCGGGGCCATGGAGTGTCGCCCCGGTCTCGAAGATCACGACAGGTGGCGCAGGGGCACCCAAGGCGAAGCTCGTTCAGCTCGATGGTGGCGATGTGGCCGTCCGCGAACGTGGCAGTGATCCCTTCCTCTCGCTTGACATCGAGGTCCACGAGCTCGTAGCGATCAGTCATGTCCCTAGCCTGCCTGTTTTTCGCACGACCCGGATTCGGCCAAGCCGAGGAGCGGCTATGCGGCCAGCTGGGCGACGCCGGCGCCGAGGTTGACCGCGGTCTCGGCGAGGTCCACCACGAAGATCATGAGCATCGGCCCTGATCGCACCGGCCAGAACGCGCCGTCGTCATGACGCTCGCCGTTGCGCAGCACCGGCACATTCGGAAGAAACTGCGAGAAGTGCGCGGCCGCGAGCACGAACAACACGATTGCCCGTTCTCCGGCGTCGTCGAAGAGCTCGCTGCCGGCCAAGGTGCACACGAGGAGGAGCAGCGACATCAGCGCGAACGCCGCGTTGAACCCACCAAGGAATCGCACACCGGCCGCATACGTCCTGAAGACCGGCGAGTCTCGGTGGGGCCTCCCCACCATCACCTTGGCGGCCGTCTCGGCCTGGAAGGCGAAGTACCGAAAGCCCATCGTGAACCACACGAGGCTGGCGGTGAGCGCCACGACATAGGCGATGTCAGCAGTCATGGGTGCTCCGCTCTGCCGGCCGATGACGGCGAATCGGCAAGGGTAACGGTGGGTGAACTCTGCGGGTCGTCATTGTGGCCCGGAGTTGGTCGAGCGTCGGGGGAGGCGACCGCCGCGTCAGGCTTCGTGGTCGTCGATCCGACGTTCGGGACGCCAATGTTGGGGTCTTAGTAGGGTCTGGCACCACCTGATGGAGGAGTAGTGGTGCAAGGCGTGACCGAGGTCTGTAGCGAGTGCGAGTTCGACCCTCACCAAATCGCCTCAGATCAACTCGGCCCGGAACTCCTGCGACTCGCAATCGGGTACGAGGCGATCATCTCTGACGCATCGGTGAGCGGCTGCCTGGCGCTGAACAGTCGTCCGTCGGCGGAGACCTGGAGCATCCTCGAGTACACCGGTCACGTCGAGTTCATCTACGGGTCCGTCGGCCAGATGTGCGAGATAGCGGATGCGGACGAGCTTGCACCGATCAATGGTGTCGATCCAGACGAACATGTCGACAACGCGCACTTCAACGAGGTCGCTCCCGCGGACATGTCCGGGCGAATCCGCCGCGCTGGTGAACAGGCTTGCGATGCCCTCGCTGTTCTCGACAGCGGCGCACTCACCTGGACGCTGCTGTTCAACGGCAATCCTGCCCCGCTCGGACTGTTGACGATGGCGATGCTGCACGAGAGCCACCATCACCTGCGCGACATCACCCAGTTGGCTGGCCACTAGAGGAGCCATCGCCCGGGTGGAGCAGGCGTGGCCCGGCACGTCTGAGCGAGTTTGCCTGCCCCCTGCGTCAGAGCAGTTCGATGGGGCAGGCGTTGCCGTTGAGGCCGTCGGCGGTGGCGCTGAGGCCGCGGCCGAAGATGCCGCCGCTCGTGATCGTGAGTTCGACCGGGAGTTTCAGGAGGTCGGGGTCGAGGAGTACTTCGTGGCCGTCGATACGACGGACGGTGTAGCTGTCGAGCTTGCGGCCCTTGGTGCGAGTACCAACTGACAACTAGAAACCGCGACTAGTCCTCATACCTGGCGCGGGAAGGCCAGTTGTGGCCGTGTCAGAGTCGGCGAGCGCCGATCGTCAGGTCGGGGCATCGAGGCCGAGCGCATCGAGGACCTGTCGGTACCCGGCTGCATTCGCTGTGATGACCGGCCGGCCGAGTTCTGCTTCCACCCGTTGCGCGACGGCGAACGCTGGAAGACCGGTTCCGGTTTGCACGAAGGCTTCGATTTTCGGGTCGTCGACTGCGAGGAAGGCGGACGCGATCTCATCGAGTGGCGTTGCCTTGATGTTCTCGATCCCGCAGTTCATCCCGAGGGCACGAACGACGTTGATTCCTTCGGAGGCGAAGTTCGCGCTGGCAGCCTCCATGCGTTCTTGAGGCGCGGGAGCGATGAGTCCGATCGAAGAGACTTCTCGACGGCGGAGTTCATGGAAGATGCCGCTGGTTGCGGTGAACGCCGGTACTCCCGATGCCTCGGCGACCAACCTCTGATAGGCGGCTGCCCGCTCCAGTCCGCCCTCGAACATCTCGGGACTGAGAGAGAGCAGAACTGCTGCCGGCTCCGTATAGGCCAGCTTCGTGGCGACCTCGGCAAGCTCGTCCTCGACATCGATGCCTGGGCCGAAGTTGAACCTGGCGACCGCGTTGATCACGCCCGGTGGGGTCAGGGGTTCGATCTCGAGTTGCGCGGTGGTGTTCCCCCAGGGGACGAGCACCCCGACAACACCGTGAGGACCAAGCGTTGGCTGGGGCATCTGATACTCCTTGCTGGACTGCCGAACCGTAGGGGCGCTCGAATCGAGTCAGCAAGCAGGAGCGCGTGACTCCCTGCTGAGCGGTCCATGGATCGGATTTGTGGCCTTGCTAGAGCAGTTCGATGGGGCAGGCGTTGCCGTTGAGGCCGTCGGCGGTGGCGCTGAGGCCGCGGCCGAAGATGCCGGCGCTTGTGATCGTCAGTTCGATCGGGAGGCGGAGCAGGTCGGGGTCGAGCAGCACTTCGTGGCCGTCGATGCGGCGGACGGTGTAGCTGTCGAGCCGACGGCCCTTGGTGCGAGTATCAACTGATACCTCGAAACCGCGTTTACCCCTCATCGCCACCCGGAAGCGAGGGCCGCTGTCTCAGGTTCGCAGCGAGTCTGCGTTCAACCGAAGATCCCTCAAGAACCCGACTCAATCGGTTGCCGGCCAGCGGTCGGTCCAAATGTCAATGACGTGGACCACCAGGGCGCCAGGGTCTTCGGCCCAGGTGTCGAGTCCGACCAGCAGGTGGTAGCCAGCGACGGTACGAGCTGCTTCAACGGTGAATCGGCGGATATTCGGAGACTGCTCAATCTCGGGCAGGCTCCACCAGTCGACCAGCGACAACGCCTCAATCGCTTCAGGTAGGTCGTGGGTGAGGAATACCTCAGCCCTGTCGGCTGAGAGTTGTTCGCTGATGTTGGCCTGGGCGTGGTCCGGAACCCGGACCGGTTGGCTCACTTGGCGGCAGCTTGGGCTTCGTCGTCGGACTCGGCGTGTGCTTTCGGCAGTCGCTCGATGGCTCGCTCAAGCGACGCCTTCGCTGCTGGAGACAGGGGACGGTCAGCGGTCGCGTCAGCGGCCAACGCCGCGGCTCGACCAGGTTCGACAGTAGGCATGGTTTCGGTCGGCTCCATACGTCCGACACTACCGCGCTGTCGGGTCCCCGGTTGATGCACCACCACCTGTGTTTCAGACCAGCTCGATGGGGCTGGCGTTGCCGTTGAGGCCCTCGGCGGTGGCGCTGAGAGTTCGTCGGAGAGAAACTGGATGAAGTCGTCGGCGTGCCCGCTCTTTTCGAACGTTGCGGAGTGCGTGGGGGTGAGGTCACGGGCTCGGATCTGTGCGGTGTCGAGCAGAGTTGACGCGTTCGGGTAGCCGACTGCGACGACGATCAGGGATGGGACGAGTCCTGGGATCTGCATGAGTCGGACCGTGTCGACGGCCAACCCGAAGAGTCCGTTGCCGTCGGTGACGAGAAGCACCCCTTGCGGGTTGGTGCCGCACTCCGCGACGTAGACGAGGAAGTCGTCGCCCACTGCTGTCGATGCCAGGGTGTGTACTTCAGACGAGCCGATGACAGGAATTGGTTGGTCTTTCATCGGTATTGAACCTCAGCATCTCGCGACGAGGCCATGTTCGCAGACCGACTCCGCAGATCCTGAGGTTCGCTGCTTCAGCTGCGAGCCCCCGACGGAGCTACTCGTTGTCTACCCCGCCGGCGACATGGGCTGTCACAGCTGCGGAGTAGGGTTTGGACATGGACGCTGATCGGATCTGGACAGCAGCAGAGCTCGAAGCACTCACGCCCGACGAACGCGACGAGGTGATCCGTTCGGGCTTCGTAACCGACTCTGACAAGATCCCCACCGATCTGATCGAGCGAGGGCGACAGAAGGCCGACGCGCGCATTGCGGCCGCCGAGAGCAGCCAGACCTCAAGGTGACGCGTCGACATGTCCGGGTCGATGCGCAGTTCTTCGCTGAGCTCGACTCGCAACTGAGCGATACGCGAGGGCCGGCCGGTGAGCCGTCCGCAAGCGACTTCTTGGTGATCGACCTGCCGACGATCTCGGATGCGTTCGCCGAGCGCTTTGACGAGTTCCCTGCCATGTATCCCGACCGCGGCGACTACCGCTATCTCGTGGTCGCCGGCAAGCTCGTGCGAGCCGCACTCGTGGTTGGTCAGCTGGCCGATGACGGGTCGATCGTGTTGTTCAGCGTTGAAATCGACCTCGCCTGATCTGAGGAACGACGGATAGCCCTTCAGAGCAACTCGATGGGGCAGGCGTTGCCGTTGAGGCCGTCGGCGGTGGCGCTGAGGCCGCGGCCGAGGAGGCCGCCGGTGGTGATCGTGAGTTCGATCGGGAGCTTCAGTAGGTCGGGGTCGAGGAGTACTTCGTGGTCGTCGATGCGGCGGACGGTGTAGCCGTCGAGCTTGCGGCCCTTGGTGCGGGTATCAACTGATACCTCGAATACGCGTTTACTCCTCATACTTCACCGCTCGATTATCCAGGGAGGCGAGAACGTCTACCCCGACGAGGACCTACGGGCCTTCGTACGATCCGACCTGACGGGCTTCAAAGTGCCCGAGGAATGGAACTGGCTCGACGAGTTGCCCCGCACCGCCTCTGGCAAGGTGCTCCGCCAGATGCTCTGAGTGTCCGCGTAGCGCGCGCGCCCTAGAACGGCTGGTCCAGAAGCTCACGATCGAACTTGAACACCTCGAGCGCGTTCTCACGGAAGATCCGACGGGCATCGTCGGGCGACACATACGACGCCAACTCGTCGACGATCTTGCGCGAGTCGGGATAGGTCCCCTCCTCGTGGGGGTAGTCGTGGCCCCACATCAACGAGTAGCTACCGGTCTGAGGAACGTTGCGCATGCCCTCGTAGTCGAGCTGGAACGTTGCATGACACTGTCGCTTCACGTACGAACTGGGCGGCAGCGCGAGATCGGGGTATACGGTCGGCTTGGGTCGGTCTGCCTTGTTGATGTCGTCGTACTCGCGGAACACCTTGTCGTAGAAGTCCATGAGTTCTTCGACCCAGGCGATCCACCCCGTGTTGAACTCGACGAACACAACGTGCATGTCGGGATGACGCTCGAGAATGCCTGACGTGGCGAGCAGGGTTGCCACTCGTGGAGCGATGGTCTCGCTGGACACCAGGTTGGCCACGGTGGCACCGGGACCCCGATACCAGATCGTGTCGAATCCCGTCCCCTGATGCATGACAACCGGAAGGCCCGTCGCCGCGATCGCGTCCCACATGGGTGTCCACACGCTGCGATTCCACGAGATCTCCGAGTGTGAGGGCAACATGATCGACCGCAAGCCGAGCTCGGCCACCCGCTCCACCTCCGCCGCCGCGTTCTCGGGCTCTCGCGCCGGGATAAGACCAGCACAGTTGAATCGACCCGATGCGTTCTGGAGCGTGTCGGCGATCCACTCGTTGTACACATGACAGCTCTCGCGTTCGCCGTCGGGATCCTGCAGCATCCACACATACATCCCGATGGTGGGGAAGACCACCTCGCCGACGATGCCCTGAGAGCGCAGCACATCAAAGCGCTTCTCGGGGTCGAGCGCCTCGAGCCGCTTCTCCTCTGCCGCCAAGTCGCGCGTGAAGACGTGCTTACCCTCGAAGACGATCTTCCAGCTGCCGTCATCGCCCGACTGGATGCCTTCCATCGCCTGTTCACGCAACGAGGGTGGAAGGTTCTCCGACCACAGATCCCGCGGCTCGTTCACGTGGGAGTCGGCCGACACGAGACCGATGTCGGACACGCGATCGGCGGGCGGCTCTGCGTTCTCTTCGACCACTGTCATTCTGGAGACCTCCGAGAGAATTGGATCAGGGGGTGGACTGCGCGGCAAGTTCGTAGCGCTCTCGCCACTCGTTTCGAGAGACGAGCGAGGTGTCGACATCCGCACCCTTCTTCTGGAGGGCACCCACCGAGACCTTGTTGCGGTCGAGATCGGCGACGTCGACACCGAAGAACCGGCAACTGTTCTGCCAGCCGATCTGGTCGATGTCGGAGTCGGAGCACCCGGCGTCGGCGAACTCGGCCATGACGTCCGCCGCTGCCGTCGGCCATGTCGAATCCGAATGCGGATAGTCACATTCCCATGCGATGTTGTCGATACCGATCTCGTTGCGCAGCTTCAACCCCGCCGGATCAGTGATGAAACACGCCAGGATCTGGTCGCGGAAGAGGTCGCTCGGCAGGCGGTTTTCCCGGGCACCGGTCCAAACCTGATTGCGGTAGTGCCGGTCCGCTCGCTCCAGGTAGAACGGGATCCAGCCGATCCCACCTTCTGACAACGCGACCCGCAGATCCGGAAATCGGCGCAGAGTCGGACCAAAGATGAGATCGGTGAGGGCGATCGTCGACACCGACGAGGCGAGCACGATGAACGCGTCGATCTCACTGCCCTCGAAGTCCGGAATCGCGCCACCTGTGATTCCACCGCCGGGGCGCTGGACGAGGCTGATGCCAAGTCCGATGTGGAGGCACAACACGACACCCTCGTCGCAGAGCGTTCTGAACAGCGGGTCCCAATAGCCACTCTGGAAGCTCGGTAGCCCCAGCGCGTACGGGGTCTCCGGGAATGTGATCGCACGGCAGCCCTTTGCCGCGACACGCTTCACCTCGGCCACACAGGCGTCGACGTCCCACAGCGGCATCACCGCGAGCGGGATGAACCGGTCTGGGTGGGCACCGCACCATTCGTCGATATGCCAGTCGTTGTATGCGCTGATCACCGCGGAGGTGAGCGACTTGTCGACCGAATCCGAGAAGGCCCGGGCGCTGAACCCGCCCATTGTCGGGAAGCACATCGACTTCCAGATCCCCGCTGCATCCATGTCGCGTACGCGCTGGTCGACGTCGTAGCAGCCCGGACGCATCTCGGCGAGACCGACGGGGTCGAGCGACCACTCCTCCTTCGGCCACGACGCGACCGCGTTCAGCCCGGGCGACCCGATCTCCATTCCTTCGAACACCCAACGGTCGACACCATTGTCGTCGCGCACCATCTTTGGAACTCGATCGCGGAAGCTCTCGGGAATGTGGTGCTCGAAGACACCGGCCGGTTCGATGAGATGGTCATCGATGCTGACGAGGATCATGTCCTCTGTGCGCATTGGTTTGCTCTCCTCGTTCTTGGATCGGCGTTTCAGGATCGGTCGACCGAGATCAGGCCGGGACCTTCACGCCCATCAGGTCGTAGAGCGTCCCGCCCATGATCTTGCCCGCGTCCTCTTGCGAGACAGCCGGCAACATGTCGATGAACGACACCGGGTCCTCCAGACCTTCCGGGTGCGGATAGTCGCTACCGAACAAGACGCGCTCGGCACCGATGAGGTCCACGAGGTCGACGAAGTCGTCCTCCCAGAACGGACACACGTATATGGACCGCATGAAGGTCTCACGCGGGTGCTCGGTGAAGTCGTTTCCCACCTTCTTGTAGATCCGGTCGAGCAGCTCCAGCATCGGACGAACCCATAGTCCTCCGTTCTCGACGCTGAGCAGCTTCACGTCGGGGAATCGCGTCAGCATGCCGTGGCAGATCGCCGAGAGGAAGGTGTCGGTGGTGGCCCGTTTGTCCTGCACTGCCATTCCGAAAGCAGTTGGCTTGAACGCACTGAACTCAGTGGACTCCCCGGTCCAGTCGTTGACGTGCTTCTGATACCCGGAGTCGGACGCGTGCAGGGCAATCAGGATCCCGGACTCCTGCACCCGCGCCCAGAACGGGTCGAACTCTGGCAGGAATGGAGACTTCGTCAGGGGGCTGCCCGCCACCGGGCCCGGACGCAAGAGTGCAACCTTGGCTCCATTGTCGAGGATGAAGTCGAGCTCCTCGATCGCCCGGTCGGGAACACAGGGGTTGAGGATCGGTGTCGGGAAGATCCGGTCCTCATAGTTGTATGTCCACTCATCGAGCATCCACCGGTTGAACGCCGACAGAAGGTCGAGCGTTACGTCGGGCAGGTCGAGGAAGTTCACCTCGACGAGCGATGCCAGCGTCGGGAACATCAAAGCGGAGTGCACGCCCTGCTCATCCAGCAACTCGAGCCGGTCTTTGGGGTTCCGGAACGCGGGGATGCTC
>CALKOE010000094.1 GCA_938091985.1 uncultured Acidimicrobiales bacterium
TGACCGGAGGGAAGGCACCGACGCCAGTGCCACGATTGGCGATGACCACCTCGTCGTGTGGCTTCTGTGGCACTGATGACATCGACGAGCTGGCCGCCCGACTGGATCCCGTCGTCGGTGAACCGATCGCGTGGCAGACGCTGGCCGCCGCCCCGGAGTTGCTTCGTCCCAACCAGGGCCTCTTCGAGGCGACGGGGGCCGTCCATGCCGCGGGCATCGTCGAACTCGACGGCACGCTGTCGCTCGTGCGAGAAGACGTCGGTCGGCACAACGCCGTCGACAAGCTTGTGGGTCGACGCCTGCTCGACGGCGACCTCCCGCTCACGGGTCGCGGCGTGGTGGTGAGCGGTCGAGCCAGCTTCGAGCTCGTGCACAAGGCGTGGGCGGCTGGGTTTCGGGCGCTCGTTGCCGTGAGCGCACCGACCGCGCTCGCCGTGGCCACGGCAGAACGCGCCGGACTCCAGCTGGCGGGATTCGCCCGTGACGGTGCGTTGACGATCTATGTGGACGCCTGACCCTATGGACTGATTTCAGTCCGTAGGGACCGCTCCGGGCGGAGACGTAGTTACCATTTTGGATCGTTCAAGTGAACTGACCCATATTCCCTGGAGGAATGATGTCCAAGCGACTTCTGGCGCTTCTTGCGCTTCTGCTCACGTTCGGCCTGCTGGCCGCAGCGTGCGGCGACGACGACGATACCGATGCCGGCAACGGCGACGACGCACCGAGCGATGACGCCGACGGCAACGCCGACGACGACACCACCGACGACGACATGACCGACGACGACATGGTCGACTTCGGAATCACCGACCTCGAGGGTCGGACCGTCACCATCGCCGTTGAGAACGCGTACCTGCCGTTCAACTACATCGACCCGGAAACCGGCGATCCCACCGGTTGGGACTACGAGGTCATCGACGAGCTATGCCATCGCCTCAACTGCACCCCCGACTACCAGGAGTACCCCTGGGAGCCCATGATTCAGGCTGTTGCCGGCGGTCAGTTCGACATGGCGGCCGATGGCATCACCATCACCGAGGACCGTGCACAGGTCGTCGACTTCTCCGAGGGCTACATCAACATCGAGCAGCGCATGCTGGTCCGCATCGGCGAGGATCGGTTCACCGACTCGGCATCGGTCGCAGCTGGCGATTTCACGCTCGGCTCGCAGATCGGCACCACCAACTACGACACTGCTGTTGATCTCGTCGGCGAGGATCGGGTCAAGCCCTACGACGAATTCGGCTTCACGGTTCAGGCGCTCATCGCCGGCGACGTCGATGCCGTGATCATCGACGAGACCGCAGGCCAGGGCTACCAGGGCGAGAACGCCGACGAGCTTGAGCTCATCGGTGATTCGCTGTCGTCCGACGCACTCGGCTTCATCTTCACGCCGGGCTCCGACCTCGTCGAGGCCTTCAACGAGGCACTCAACACGATGAAGGCCGACGGCACGCTCGAAGAGATCTCGGGTCGTTACTTCAACGATGCGTTCAGCATCTCCTACGACGATCTCTCGTTCCCCGAGTACGAGAACGCAGAGCTGCCCGAGGGCTTCGAAGACGAAGATTCTGGCGACGAGTGATCCGCTCGAGCCGGTGAATTTCGGCTCTATGTGATCTGATGACGGGGCGTCGACACAGTCGGCGCCCCGTTTCTCGTTCACGGAGGACTGTTTGTGGGCGCGACCCAAGCACATCGCGAAGAGGGGGCCACGCACCCCGAGAAGGCGCACGACGCGGATTCGCGTTGGGAGACGTTCCCCTACTGGATCCTGATCCTGGCGGGACTCGTCGGCTACCTCGGCTATCTGGCGTTGTTCAACGAGGCCTACGACGTTGCATGGACGCGCATCAGCGGGGGCATCTGGCTCACCCTGCGCATCACGTTGTGGGCGTTTGCGATCTCGTTGTCACTCGGGATTCTGCTCGGCCTCGGGCGAATCGCGGAGACCGACCACAACTCGGTCTTGCCGGCTCGCGTGGCTGCCACGATCGGCCGCAACCTGAGTCGGACCTACATCGAGTTCATCCGCGGCGTCCCGATCCTGCCGCTGATCTTCTTCCTTGCGCTCGTCATCATCCCCGACATCACCGACTGGCTCGGCGTGTCGCGTCAGACGATCGATGAGTTCTGGCGTGGAGTTATCGCCCTGTCGATCATCTACGGCGCCTACATCGCGGAAGTGATCCGCGGCGGGGTGCAATCGATTCCGCGGGGGCAAATGGAAGCGGGCCGATCCGTGGGCCTCAGCCGGTTGCAGACCATGCGGTCAGTTATCTTGCCGCAGGCCATGCGGGCGATCATCCCGCCGCTCGGCAACGACTTCATCGCGATTCTCAAGGACTCCTCGTTGCTGTCGGTCCTCGCCGTCGCCGATGTGACCCGTCTCGCTCGCCAATACTCGTCAGGCAGTTTCAAATTCCGTGAGAGCTATGTCGTTCTCGTATTCATCTACGTCTCGCTCGTTCTGGTTCTTTCCTTTCTGCTCACAAAGCTCGAAGAACGAATGACTCGTGACCGGAAGGGTGAGCGCTGATGATCAAGGTCAGAGGCCTCCACAAGCAGTTCGGCGATGTGCACGCGGTTCGCGGCGTCGACATGGACGTGACTGCGGGCGAGGTGGTGGTGATCGTCGGGCCTTCCGGCTGTGGCAAGTCCACCTTGTTGCGTTGTCTCAACGGACTCGAGCGTGCGACCTATGGCACGGTCGAGGTTGACGGTGTCGACCTGTCGAACCGCAAGACCGACATCGACGCGGTGCGAGCCGAGACCGGCATGGTCTTCCAGCAGTTCAATCTCGTCCCTCACCTGACGGTCGAGGGCAACATCACGCTGGCGTTGCGCAAGGTGCTCGGCAACGACAAAAAGGAAGCGGCCGCTATCGCTCAGGTCCAGCTCGAGAAGGTCGGGATACCCGAGAAGGTCGACGCGTACCCGCGACAGCTTTCCGGCGGCCAGCAACAGCGGGTTGCCATCGCGCGTTCCCTCGCCATGAACCCCAAGGTGATGCTCTTCGACGAGCCGACGTCGGCCCTCGATCCGGAGATGATCAAGGAAGTGCTCGACGTCATGCTAGCGCTTGCCGAACAGGGGATGACCATGGTCGTCGTCACCCACGAGATGGGCTTTGCCCGCGCCGCTGCCGACCGCCTCGTGTTCATCGACCACGGCCAGATCGTGGAGCAGGGCGATCCCACTGAGGTGTTCGAGAACCCTCAGGAGGCACGAACCCGAGAGTTCTTCGACCAGATCCTGTAGCGACCGACAACGGCCGCTCACCTGTGACTCCGTAGACTCGCGGCATGCTCGATCCCGTCACCACCTCCCAGGGCGTTGCCGTCGTTCACCTCTTCTGTGAACGCACCCCCGACACCGACGATGCCGCCGTGATTACCGCGGTCGAAGCTGCCCAGGCAGCCGACGTGCAGGTCGTGACGGTTGCGGTGCTCGGCCACAAGGCGTCGTTGTGCTTCATGGCGTTGCACGCAGATGGCTGGCTTCTGCGAGATCTCCAGACCGGTCTCACCAATGCCGGTCTGTTCGTGATCGACAGCTTCGTCTCGATCACAGAACTGTCCGAGTACGCCCAGGGCCTTCCGGAAGAGATGGCCAACATGCGCCTCTACCCCGAGCTCCCTCCTGAGGGGAAGCAGGCCTGGTGCTTCTACCCGATGACGAAGCGGCGCAACGTCGACCAGAACTGGTACGAGCTTCCCTACGACGACCGCAAGGCGTTGATGATGGAACACGGCACGTCGGGGCGGAAGTTCGCCGGCCGGATCGTGCAGCTGATCACCGCGTCGACCGGGCTCGACGACTGGGAATGGGGCGTCACCCTGTTCGGTGTGAAGCTCGATGACCTGAAGGACACCGTCTACACGATGCGCTATGACACGGCGTCGGCGAAGTTCGCCGATTTCGGTGCGTTCTACACCGGCTTCGTCGGTCCGGTCGACGAGATCATGGCCCGCACCGCGTAGTTCATTCCGCGCGGGCTTGCTCGATCGACTGGCTCGGAGTGAGCTGCGAAGGGTCGACGATCAGATGCAGCAGCGCCCCGGAAGGCGACTCCTGAGCCCGTGAGAACGCGGCGGGGAACTCCGCCGTGTTCACAACGGTCTCGGCGTGCATTCCGTATGCCTCACCGATCGCGACGAAGTCCGGGTTGGTGATGTCGGTCCCGATGACTCGGGCCGGGTAGTGCCGCTCTTGGTGCATGCGAATGGTGCCGTACATGGCGTTGTCGATCACCAACACGATGGGTTGGGCGCCGGCCTGCAGCGCCGTCCCGAGTTCGGGCAGGTTCATCTGCACGTCGCCGTCGCCGGCGAAGCACACGACGGTCCGGCCAGGGTCGACGATCTTGGCCGCGATGGCGGCCGGGAGGCCGTAGCCCATCGACCCGCTCTGCGGCGCGAGCAGCCTCGCCTCGGATCCGTAGAGAAAGAACTTGTTGGGCCAGACCGTGAAGTTGCCGGCGCCGTTGGTGAGGACTGCATCGGCCGGCAGGTTCTCGCGGAGCCACGTCATCACCTGGCCCATGTCGAGTGGGCCGGGCTGCGGGGGACTGTCGAGGGTGGTGAGGAAGGCCGTGCGGCGGGTTCGACACCAGCTCTCGGTGCCGGGTCCGGTCGTGAACTCGGTGCTCAGAAGTGCGCGCACCGTGGCGCCGGGCCGAGCCGCCACGCCGATCGTCGGTGT
>CALKOE010000095.1 GCA_938091985.1 uncultured Acidimicrobiales bacterium
TGATCATCGCCCCCTTGGGCCGACCCGTCGTGCCCGACGTGTACATGAGTCGGTGGACATCGTCGGCCGCGCTCGCTGCAGGTACGAACTCATCGACATCGCGACGGAGATCGGCCAGAGAGACCCATCCTTCGCAAGACGGGTCCCCGATACAGGCGCGGACGAGCTCGCGGCCGAGGGCGTCGGCGGCCTCGGTCGCGACCTCGATCATCGCTTGGTCGCTCACCACGGCGCTCGCCTCGGAGTGTTCGAGGATGTAACTGACTTCCGGCGCGGCGAGGCGCCAGTTGATCGGCATCGCGATGGCCCCGATGGCATTGGCCGCGAAGACTGTCTCGATGAATTCGGTGCAGTTGTAGGACAGGAGCCCCACCACGTCGCCGGGGCCCAGGCCGCGTTCGCGAAGGCCGGCACCGAGCGACATCGCTCGTTCGAGCATCTGCCGGTAGGTGGTGGTGACGCCGTCGAACACAGCGAGCGCGGCATCGGGCGAACGGGCTGCATGGTGAGCGAGTACGCCGAACCAGTTCATGTCCGGCGTGATCAACGACATACGATCTTCCCCATGGCGTCAGACCGTATTCCCTACTCGTATCCGACGTTCGACAACGTCGCCGACGAGCGACGCCACCGCAAGCAACGACTTGCCGCAGCCATGCGACTCTTCGGACATTTTGGGTTCGACGAGGGTGCGGCCGGCCACATCACCGCTCGCGACCCTGAGCACCTGGACCACTTCTGGGTCAATCCGCTCGGCATCAATTTCAAGCAGATCAAGGTGAAGGATCTCCTCCTCGTGAACGACGAGGGCGAGGTCGTCGACGGAAATTGGCCGCTCAACACTGCGGCGTTCGTCATCCACTCCGCGATCCATGCGGCACGGCCTGAGGTCGTCGCCGCCGCCCACGCCCACTCGATACACGGCAAGTCGTGGTCGATTCTGCGCCGCCCCCTCGACCCGCTCACGCAGGACGCCTGCGCGTTCCACGGCGACCATGCGGTGTTCGACGACTACACCGGCGTCGTGCTCGACCTTGAAGAGGGCAAGCGAATCGCGCGCGCACTCGATGACAAGAAGGCGGCGATTCTCTCCAACCACGGATTGCTCACCGTTGGCCAGTCGGTCGACGAGGCCGCGTGGTGGTTCATCACGATGGAGCGAAGCTGCCAGGCGCAGCTTCTCGCCGAGGCCGCGGGCACGCCGGTGCCGATCGATGCCGACCAGGCCGAGAAGACCGCTGCGCAGGTGGGATCCCATCAGGCGGGCTGGCGCCAGTTCCAGCCGCTCTACAGCTGGATCGTCGAACAGCAGCCCGACCTACTCGACGAGTAGCTCAGGTTGCACCGTCGTCCAGATGCGACATGAACGCAGCGGACCACTCCATGAGATCGACGGGCACGGCGTACCCCGCTTCGTCGTTGATCGTCGCCCAGTTCTCGGCGACGTCTTCTACGGTGACGTCGTCTCCGGCATGGACATAGCCCGGCGTGGTCGCCAAGAAGATTCGAGCAAACCGACCCGCCCCTGCTGCGTAGATCTCGCCATTGACGGGGCAGTCCTCGTGGGCCAGAAACGCTGCCATCGGTGCAGCCAGCGCCGGGTCCATCCCCGGCGGCGCCTCGCCCGCTCCCGCCATCCTCGTGAATGCCGCCGGCGCGATCGCGTTGACACTGATGCCGACCGCTGATCCGGCCGTCGCAAGACTTCGGGTGAGACCGATCACCCCGCCCTTGGCGGTGGCGTACGACGTGTTGGCGGGGAGGCCGAACACGCCTGCCGAGGTCGTCATCACGATCCGGCCGTAGGCCTGCTCCGCCATCAACGGCCAAGCCGCTCGGGCGGTGTTGAAGGCCCCGATCGTGTGAACGTCGAGGTGTTCAGCAAGGTTCTTCGCGTCGACGCCGGGCGGGCCACCCCATCGGATCACCCCGGCGTTGTTGATCAACACGTCGAGGCGCCCGAACGCGGTGCTCGCTGCGGCCACGACGCCGCTGGCACCTGCCTCGCTCGCTATGTCGTGGGAGTCGGCGAGGGCCCTGCCGCCGGCCGCCACGATCTCCTCTACAACGGCAGCGGCAGAAGCAGCGTCGATGTCGTTCACGACAACCGCGGCACCGAGGGATGCGAGCAGCTGTGCGTAGCTCCGGCCCAGCCCCCGGCCGGCCCCGGTGACGACAGCGACGCGTTCCTTGAAGTCGAACGTCACCCTGCGCCGTCGGTGTCGAAGCCCAGAAGTCCGCCGAGCGTGCCACCGACGATGGCCTTGCGTTCGTCGTCGGGAACGCCCGCGAGCTGCGTCGCGAGAAGCTCTCGGCTCCCGCGGAACGTTCCCTCTGCATGCGGGTAGTCGTTGCCCCACACGATGGTCGACAGGCCGGTGATGTGTCGGCAGGCGACGGCGACAGGGTCGTCCTGGAACGAGACGTGGAACTGCCGGCTGAGGTACTCGCTCGGCATAAGCGGGAACGGCCACTTGTCGTTGAGTTTGAAGAGTTGGGCCATGTCGGGCTGATCATCATCGGCTCGGGAGTCGTCCCACCGACCGAGCCACCAGTCGGCGTCCTGCCCGATTCCTGTCACCCAGCACTTGTCCATCGCTCCGACCAGCGACGGCAGCCAATTGGCGTTGAACTCGATCAGAGCGAAGTGCAGATCGGGGTAGCGCTCGGGCACACCGCCGCCGATGAGCTGACACAGGATCTGCTGCGGCACGATCGGCGCGTAGACCGCCTGGGTGACCATCCGCTTCGCCGCCGCCTTCTCGGTCATCGGCTGATTGACCTGTGCTGCGTTTTCCAACACAACCTTGAGCGTCGTTGCTTCCTTGTCGTCGACCTTCACCCCTCCGGTCTGCGTGTGCATGAAGACGTGGACACCACACGCTTGAGCGGCAGCCCAGATCGGGTCGAAGTCGCGGGAGTAGTACGGCTTCGGAGGCGTGGCGGGCAGCAGAATCGCACGGAAGCCGGCAGCCGCGACCCGCTCGATCTCGACGACTGCCTCGTCGACGTCGGTGAGCGGGATCGGCGCGGTCGGCGCGATGCGATCGAAGTGCGGCGTGAATCGCTCGATCACGTAGTCGTTGTAGACGCGGGCATGCGCCATCGAGAGTTCGTGGTCATCGGAGTAGAGGCCGAACAGCGAGAGGTTCGGGTGCATCACCTGCACATCGACGCCATCGAGATCCATGTCGTCGAGGATGTGCTCCGGGTCACCCTCGGGCATCCGTCCGCCGGTCTGGCGATAGCGCGAGACCGTCCAACCCTCGTAGCCCGCGGTGTGGAGCTTTCGAAAGTGCCGAGCACCGCCCTCGACGAGCGGCTCGATTTCGAAGTCCTCTTCCCACACCGCTCGGTCACGAAGGTGAGCCGGAAGGCGGGTTCGGAACAGGTCGGTGGGCTCGAGCAGATGGCCGTCGGCCGAGACGACAAAGTCCTTCACGAATCCCCCTGAGATGCTCGTTCGCGAGATGCGAGAACCACGTTCACGAGGCTAGGCACGGATTGGTACTGTCGCAAGAACGAGGGGGACACCGTGACCAAGCGATGGAAGCAACGCCCAGAGGGTTCAACCTGGGGCGACTGGGGCGACGATGACGAGCTCGGTCGGATCAACCTGCTGACCCCACAGAAGGTGTTGGAGGGCGTGCGAGAGGTCGAGGCCGGCATCTCCTTCTCTCTCAGCCTGCCCCTCGATTTTCCGGGCGGAACCGCACTCAACCAGCGGCGCCACCCTCCGCGGCTCGCGCCGACCGAGGACATGGACGGGACTCCCGCGACCTTCTTCAACATCCACATGAGCGAAATGCCGGACTTCGGCGACCCCAAGTACGTCGATGTCTGGGCCGACGACGACGTCACGTTGTCGCTTCAGTACTCGACACAATGGGATTCGTTGGCCCACGTCGGCGCCGAGTTCGATGCCGACGACGACGGCGTCGAGGAAGCCGTGTACTACAACGGCTATCGCGCGGGGCAAGACCTGGTCGGGCCGACCGACGACGCCGCCGGCGACGGGTGCGGGCATCGCTCCTTCGCCCGCCACCTCGGACTGGAACACATGGCGGCACACGGAGTGCAGGGCCGCGGGGTGTTGATCGACCTGGCTCACCACCTCGGTCACGAATGGCGCGCCGTCGACCTCGCAACGCTGAAGGAGATCATGGCTGCCGACAACGTCGAGGTGGAGCCCGGCGACATGCTGCTGCTCCACACCGGCTTTGCGACCGAGATCCTCGCGATGGACCGCAATCCCGACCCGCGGAAGATCCACACGATGTGCACCTATCTCGATGCCCGCGACGACGCACTGCTCGACTGGATCGCCGATTCCCAGATCTCGGCGTTGGTGGCCGACAACTACGCCGTCGAGGCCACACTCGGAAAGGACCGCGACCCGAGCCGCCACTCGTTTCTGCCGATTCACCACCTGTGTCTGTTCAAGCTCGGGATACCGCTCGGCGAACTCTGGTATCTCCACGACCTCGCAACCTGGCTGCGTGAGC
>CALKOE010000096.1 GCA_938091985.1 uncultured Acidimicrobiales bacterium
CTACGACGCCCGCGTGATCGCCCGTCTGAGAGACGAGGTCCACGTTGCGATCGTGCCGATCGTCGCGACGGTCGCCGAAGCCGAGCCTCGGTTCGCGCGCTACACCGATCGCCTATTGGCCGCCTTGGCCGCCATCGAGGCAGGCGACCCGCAGATGGTGGCCCACCCGCTCCGCGACAGCTACCACACCGTCTGGTTCGAGCTGCACGAGGAGCTGATCCGCCTCTCGGGCCGCAACCGCGCCGACGAGGCGGCTGCCGGACGAGCCTGAGCCGCGGCACCAAGTCGCCGGTAGTGTCCGCGAGGTGAGTCCGGACTGGTTCGACCCGCTTGGCCTTCGGGGCAGCAAACTCGATCCGTTCACCATGTTTCGCGACGCACTCCGTGGCGAGGGTCTGGCGCACCAGTCGGCGGAGAGAATGGCGACCAACATCGCCCAACGGCTTGTCGGGCGGAAGATTCGCGTCGAGGGTGATCTGGAGATCTCTGCCACAGTCGATGCTGTCGAAGAGGTTCGCCCTCCGACCGCGCTCGACGTCTTTCCCGCTGGCGTAGCCGAGGCTCCGATGTGGTCGCGAGTGCGGGGACGTCTGCGCGACGTGACGGTAGGGGACTGGCACGCGACCGAAGTGGCACTCACGGCGGACGACCTCGTTCTCGTCGGGGCGACCGCCGACCGTCTCCGCGTCGGACATGTCGACTTCGTCGCCACGGTCGAATCAGCCGAGGTCGAGCGGTGGGCGGCCGAGATCGACGGTGATCATCGGCTCCGCATCAGCGAGAACCGAATCGAAGTCACCGACCGCCGACTCGAGCGTTGGGTTTGGTTGGAGGTGGCGGTCAGCGCGGCTGACCGAACTATCACGGTCGAGCCTCGTCAGCTCCGGCTGTTCGGTCGTCCGATACCGATGGTGTCGTGGCTCAAGCGAGCGATCACGAGGCCTGCACCATGGATGCCCGCCAACGTGAGCATCGAGTCGGTGTCGGTCGAGGGCGACCAAGCGATCCTTGCCGGCAGTGTGGGCACCACGCTCGTGCCGGTCGACGTGGCGAAAGTGCTCACCGACCTCGGCACCGAGGGCACCATGTCGGTACTCAGAATCGTGACCGGTGACTGGTAGTCAGCTGTCGTCGTTCTCGAGCAGGAACGATTCGTAGATCCGAATCAACACCTGCTTCTGATCAGTGCTGAGATCGCTCTGGGCATGGATCGTGGCGACGAGGTCGGTGGCCCGGTCCTCGTCGAGGATTCCGGCGCGTACGTAGAGCGACTCGGCGGAGACCTGCAGCGCACGGGCGATCTGTTGGAGGATCTCCGCTGACGGGCGCTTCAGGCCGCGTTCGATCTGCGAGAGATACGGATTCGACACATTGGCCAGGTCGGCGAGCTTTCGGACGCTGAGCTCGGCCTGTCGTCGTTGCTCGCGGATGTATTCGCCGAGATCTTCCCAGGCTTCTCGGGGGTCTTTGTCAGCCATGTGTGCTCTCCGGAGATGAGGGTGGGTGGGAACGCGAAACGACCGGGCCACCAGTGGCAGCCCGGTCGTTCGGGGGATCATTCCGGGGGAGGAAGATCAACCCCGAGCTCAGGCCTTCTTCGAAGCCGTCTTCTTGGTGGCGGTCTTCTTGGCGCTGGTGGTCTTCTTTGCAGAAGCCTTCGGAGCAGCCTTCGGAGCGGCCTTGGTGGTGCTCTTGGCCTTGGGGGCGTTGATGCCGATGAAGCTCCATGCCTTGGAACGGTTGGTCGCCATGACATCGGCAACCTGCTCCGGGAAGCGGCCTTCGAACTTCATCGCCTGGGGCTCGGTGCGGGCCCGGAAGTCGGTGAGGGCTTCGGTGGCCTGCTTGCGAGCGATGGCGCTGTGTTCGACAACGAACTCGGGGGTGGGGAGTTCACGGCCGACGATGGCATCGGTGACGAGGAGGTTGACGCCAACGGCGGCGTAGGCGACATCCTTGACCTGATCGAGTACTGCGGTCATTGTTTCGGCTCCTGAGAGTAGGTGGGGGAAATCTTGGGGGATTGGGTTCCGAGCGCTTTCTGCGGCGATCGGATGTGCTAACTATAACTAGCAGCACCACGATGTCAACCACTTTCGCTAACAAAAGTTTGCACCCGTGTTAGGCGCAGTGCACGTCCTCGGTGACTACTGGCGCGCCACGGTTGACGAGCCGACGCCGTTGGGTGCGCTCGTGGCTGCGGCCAAGGAGCGCGACGACTCGGCGGCGCGTGCCGAGCTCTGTGCACTGCTCGCCGATCGAGTGCCGCACCTCGCGCTCGATGTCGATTCGCTGGTGCTCGCCGTGCCTCCCGGTCCCGACCGGACAGCGCACCCCGTGCCGGCGCTGGCCGCCGCGGTGGCAGAGGCCCTCGGCGTGGAGCCGTCCGAGCTCGTCGCCCGACGCAACGCGACGAAGCGGCTCCGTGACACGGCCATTGAGCTGCGCCGCACCGTCGTGGAGGCCGCGGGCTACGTGGTCACCGGTGATGTCGCAGGTCGCTCGATCGTTCTTGTCGACGATGTGGTTCTCACCGGAACGACGCTCGGGTACCTGGCCGAGATTCTCGCTGCAGCGGGTGCGACCCGTGTCGATGCGGTGGTGGTGTGCCGGACCCGTCAGTCCGGGCGCGACTGAGCAACTCAGCCGGCGGTGCCGTTCAGGGCATCGAGACCGGCATGGAGCGTGGCAACTGACGGGGCAGGTGCGGCGACGTCCATCTCGAGCTGGTTGATGACCACGGCAACGTCGGCCCGGGCGGCCAGAGACGCAGAGAGTTCCCGAGCGGTCTCTGGCGACGGTGCCAGCCCCAAGAGTGTGATGACGTCGCCGTCGAGTTCGAGAGTGATGCTGCCCACAATGAAGCGCTCGACCTCTGCGTCGGTGGTGTCGGGTCCGGCATTGAGCAGCAGCCAGCTGCCGGCGAGAACCGAGATGAGCAGAGCCATGCCGAGCCCGGCTGCGAGGCGGCGAGGAAGGCGTGAGGAGTCAGGCACCGCCGGGGCGGCGTTCGATTAATCGTTCGATCCAGCGAGAGATGGTGTCGACCTCTTGCGCCCCCTGGACGGGCAGAACCTCGTCGATGACCATGGTGGGCACCGCAGTGATGCCTTGCTGAACCGCCTCGTTGTGCTCGGCGATGACCTCTTCGGCCAACGACTTCTCGCGTTCGGCCGAGAGCGACAAGAACTCGTCGCGGTCGAGACCGACGTCGGCAGCGAGGTCGGAGAGAACGGCCCAATCGGAGATGGTGCGGTTCTCGGTGAAGTAGGCCGAGAGCAGGCGGTGGTGAAACGCATCGCTCGCCTCAGGGTCGATCAGGGCGAGCGATTTGGCCGCGACGTGAGCGGGGACGCTGCTGGTCGGTTGGGTCTCATCGGTCGCCCACACATTGAACTTCGCCGCTGGTTCGACCGAGGCCGGCCGCAGCCACGACTCGGTGTAGGCCACGAACTTCTCCTGATCGGTCCCCTTGGATTCGGTGCGCAGCAAGAACGCCTTCCAGGAGACGTCGATCTGATCGCCGAACCGGCGCTTCAGTTCATCGAGACGGACCGTCCCGACGTAGCACCACGGTCAAAGGAAGTCGGACCACGCAACGATGCGGATGGGATCGCTCATGTCTCGACCCTACCGACGTTTTCGGGCCAGAATCAGCGCCATGAACTGTGCATTCATCGGTCTTGGTGTCATGGGGTACCCGATGGCCGGTCACCTCCGGTCTGCGGGCCACGAGGTAACCGTCTACAACCGGACGGCTGCGAAGGCGGCCAAGTGGGTGGATGAGCATGGCGGCGTCGCTGCTGCGAGCCCCGCCGCAGCCGCCGATGGGGCCGACATCGTCTTCCTCTGCGTGGGCGACGACCCCGATGTCCGGGCCGTGACCACCGGTGCTGGCGGAGTGCTCGAGAGCATGGCGTCTGGATCGGTGCTCGTCGACCACACCACGGCCTCGGCCGACGTCGCCCGCGAGATCCATGCGGCGAGTGCAGCACTCGGGGTCGGGTTCGTCGACGGGCCGGTATCGGGCGGTCAGGCCGGTGCCGAGAACGGTGTGCTCACCGTGATGTGTGGCGGTGCACAAGAGCACTTCGACCAGGTCGCGCCCGTCATCGATGCATATGCGCGGGCGTGCACCCTGCTCGGCGGACCCGGTTCTGGCCAGCTCTGCAAGATGGTGAACCAGATCTCGATTGCCGGCCTGTTGCAAGGGTTGGCCGAGGGAATCGACTTCGCCAGCCGTGCCGGCCTCGACATCGAGAAGGTCGTCGACACCATCTCGAAGGGTGCTGCGGGGTCGTGGCAGATGGAGAACCGCGCACCGACGATGGCAGCGGGGGAGTTCGACTTCGGCTTCGCCCTCGACTGGATGCGCAAGGACCTAGGGATCTGTCTCGCCGAGGGCGACAGGATCGGGGCGTCGTTGCCCGTCACTGCTCTGGTCGACCAGTTCTATGCCCAGCTCCAGCGTCAGGGCCATGGTCGCTGGGACACCAGCTCGCTGATCTCGCTCCTGTCGGGGGAGTGACCCTGGCCGCAGACGACCCGCTGGGCCGGACACCCGACTTCTACTCCTATCCGTCGCGGCCGATCGACACCGCGGCGATCGAGGAGGGCTTCGTAGTGATCCGCTGGGCCGATGGTGCGGAGCTTCGCGCCTACGCGCTCTGGCTGTGGGAGAACCGCATGGCCGATCAGGGGATCGACGAGCGCACTCGGGAGGGCAAACTCGATCCAGCAGGGCTACCGGATGCCGCCGTGCTCCGGGGAGCGAGGATCAGCAGCGGGCACCTTGTCGTGGAGTGGCACGAAGCGTCGAGTAGCGAGTTCGACAGCGGTTGGCTGCGCCATGTTGCCGACGGGCACGAATCGGCGCGGTCCGCGATCCCTCCGAGCGAACACTGGACTGCGGCCGATCTGTCGGAGCTCCCGACACGACCAGGCCCGCCGGTGCTCGATGGCGACGAAGCCGCCGTGGCCGAGTGGTTGCGCCTCTTGTGCCGCTTCGGGGTCGCCCGACTCGAAGGTCTTCCCGTCGATGAGTCGGTCGTCGGCGAGATCGGGCGCCGGATCGGGGCGCTGCGCGACACGAACTTCGGCGTCACCTGGCCCGTGAGTGTCGACCTGGCCCCGACCTCCACCGCCAACACCTCGCTCCCCTTGGCGCCTCACTCCGATCTGCCCACCCGAGAGACCCCGCCCGGACATCAGCTGCTCCATTGTCTGATCAACACCTGCCAAGGCGGACTCAGCACCCTGGCCGATGGCTATGCCGTCGCCGATCACTTCCGGGAACACGAGCCGGAGCACTACGACGCATTGGCCACCCTCCGCTGGACATTCTTCAACCGCTCACCGGACCACGACCACCGCTGGTCAGGGCCGATCATCGATGAGGGGGCGCCAGGGAGTCCGCTCACGTTGCGGGCCTTTCATCCGGTCCGGGGGTTCCCCGACATGGCGGCGACCGATGTGCCACGCGCCTATGCGGCACTGCGGCGCTTCTCGGCCGTGGCGGGGTCGACGGAATTCGAGCTGCGCTCTGCCTTTCGTCCCGGTGATCTGGTGGCCTTCGACAATCGGAGGATTCTCCACGGACGAACTGCGATCGACATGATGGGCGGCACACGAGTGCTGCACGGCGCCTACATCGATCACGACGAGATCCATTCACGGCTGCGGGTGCTGACTCGCCGAACTGCGTCAGCGCCGATGTCGACACCCCAATGAGGAAAGAACACCCATGAGCGTTTTCATCACTTGTGCCGTCACAGGCAGCGGCGACACCGCCGGCAAGTCGGAGCATGTGCCGATCACCCCCCAACAGATCGCCGACTCGGCCATCGACGCGGCCAAGGCGGGCGCCGCAGTCGTGCATTGTCACGTCCGTGACCCTGAGACGGGAGCGCCGGCGCGAGACCTC
>CALKOE010000097.1 GCA_938091985.1 uncultured Acidimicrobiales bacterium
GCCGCATCCACGGCGAGATCACCGCCGACGCCAGCTACACAACACCAGCCGAACACGAAGCAAAGTTCTACAATCAAACACCGACGACCGAACAGGCCGTCGCCCAATAGCCAGAGCAGTCATCCAACCCGGGGCGCTTCATCCTGCCTCGCGCTCACCGGCGGCACTGTGGACTGCAGCGACGGCACCTGCACCTCGAGCTGGGTCAATGACGACTACACGTACTCGTTGTCGGCCGCGATCACCGAGAGCGACGAGGAGAGCCCCCAGACGCTGCGAGTGGCAATCAGCGGATCGGTCGTGGTCGAATCCCCCGGCCTCACCGTCGTGAGCTCACCTGTGGGCTGATCCGTCAGTCGGCCACCGTGGCGAACGCTCGCACGGTGAACGTGCCGGCGCCCACGATCTTCGGCGGCACCGCAGTGAACGTGAAGCCGCTGCCGGGCAGCGAACTCAGGTTCGTCAGATGCTCGATGATCGGCACATCAGCGCCCAGGAGGGTGCTGTGGACTGGCCGCTCGCCGCCCTCTGTGCTGTCGATGTTGAGCGAATCGATTCCTACACACGCCACGCCGCAGGCAACCAGCGCCTCGGCGGTCGCCGTTGACAGGTAGGGGTGGCCCTCGGCATAGGCCGGTGTGCCGAAGTGGTGTGAATGGTCGGTCCGAAACAGCACCGCGTGACCGCCCAAGCCCGAGAGCTCATCTCCCGCGACCTCGATGACAGTCGACCCGCGAACATCGAGACACACGGCGGGGACCGCGGCCACACGAGCCAGCGGGAGCTCGCTCAGGTCATGGCCGTCGGCATAACGATGAAATGGGACATCGAGGTAGGTCCCGGTATTGGTGCAGATCTCGATCATCCCGATCTGAAACGTCATGCCCGGCCCGTAGACCTCTTCCGCAGCCTCCCGAGAGAGATGCGTGCCGATCACCGGCGCGGGGAGACCGGGGTAGGTGTCCATCCCATCGGTGATCGTGTGGCTGAGATCGACATGGCCGCGTGCATCGCTCATGGGCCGAGCCTAGAGCGGCGGCGTCGGCCGCCAGGCGTGGGCCCTCATGGCGAAGTAGTGTTCGATCAGTCGACAGGGACCACCTGATGAACGATCTATCCGATGCCTTGACGGGTGACGCCGGAGAGAACCCGCAGCCAGACCCGTTGCCGGTCGAAGCGCTGCGATGGCTCGAGCATGTTGCCGTCCTCGAGCTCTACTCGGCGCGACTCCCCCGTCGCACCGGACAGGTCGCCATGGCGCTCGTATTTCTCGACCGCGACCTGCCGATGAGTTCTCGCGAGATCGCAAGGTTCGCCCGCACCGGCCACGAGACCGTGCGGCGCTCCGCCGATGCACTCGAGGCGGCTCGCCTGATCGACCGCCATCGCCGGCCGCTCTATCACGCGCGAGCCGGCGGATAGCGAGCAGTCAGTCGTCGGTGCCTGGGCGCCGTCGCTGCTTCTTCACGTCGCTACGCCGGCGCTTCGCATCGACCCGACGGCGTTGACTTCCCCGGGTGGGCTTCGTGGCTCGGCGCGGCCGCTCCACCTTTGCGGCCCGGTCGATTCGCTCCTGGATCCGCTCCACCGCAAGCTGGCGGTTGCGATACTGCGACCGCTCGTCATCGACCGTCACCCGGATGACCTCGCCGAGTTTCGCCCCCACCCGCTCCTTCAAGAAATCAGGCATCGACGGCGAATCGACAATGCGAAACACCGCCTCCACCTTCGTGTTGGAGCGATTCGCGTGTTGGCCGCCCGAGCCGCCCGACGTCATGAAGCGAAACGACACTTCGTCCTCTGGCACTTCCCAGCGCGACGACATGTCAGATCGCTCGCATCTTCAATTGGCCGCGGGAACGACGAAGCACTCGCGGATGTCGAGCTCGAGGAATGCGGCAAGCGCCGCGAGTTCCTCTGCCTTCACTTGCGTGCGGCCGAGGAGTCGATCCCGCATCGCTTCCCGATTGACCCCGATCACGGTCGCCAGGCGCTGCTGTGACACGCCACGCAATGCCCGCGCTTCGCTCAGCGTCTCGCGGATGTGATCCTGAGTGGCCTTCATCAGTTCGCCGTATTCGGCGCCCTCGATGCAGTCGCCATGTGCGCGTCGCCCCATTTTTCGTACTCTGCCTTCTTCGCCGTGATCCGCCTACCGCATGCTGCGGCTGCGCCACCGTAGTTGGCCACGAGCCGGCGGGACCAGAGTCGTCAGGGCAGATGATGCACCTCGTTGAAGCTGTGCAGCGACGGAACACCCTGGCGAGTCGCGATTCTGGAGATCGATGCCTGCTGCACGAAGCACCGCCATTGGGTCTCGATTCCGACACCGAGCGCCCAGGCGACGGCCGCCTTGATAGGCGAAACGTGACTCACGACAACGACATCGCGCTCTTGTGCGTCGTCGATGAGATCGGCAAGGGCCGGCCATACCCTGCCGGCAAGGTCGTCGAGGCTCTCGCCATCGGCTGGGCGCCACGCGGTGTCGGCGCGCCAGGCAGCCCACGTCGCGGCAGGGACGTCAGCGACCGGAGTTCCCTCGAGTTCGCCGTAGTCGAGTTCGATGAGTCGGTCGTCGATCTCGACCGGCAGCCCAATCGCGAAGGCGGTCTCGCGGCATCGGCGGAGCGGACTCGAGACCACACGGTCCACGCTCTGCAGCGCATGACCGATCGCTGCGGCCTGAGCCACTCCGATCTCGTCGAGGCCGGGGTCGCGGCGTCCGAGGAGTTGGCCGGAGGCGTTGGCCTCCGTGCGGCCGTGGCGAGCAATGATCAGCATCAGTCGACTCTCGGAAGCCGGCCGGTGCGCCGCAGTTCGTTGAGGTGCGCAGGTCGGGTCAGATCGAAACGGCGAACAAGCCAGACGAGCGCGCCGACCCCGGCGAGTTCGAGCAGCACGAGCACGACGGGGGCACGGTCGAACTCCGGCAGTGGCCGCTCGGCAATGCCGTCGAGCCCACCGACCGGCCACCAGAAGAGATCACGCCGGGTCCACGAGCCAGCAGCGACCAGAAACACAAACGTGCCGATCGGGACCCCGAGCAACCGGCGCCGCAGGATGCGCCGCCCGACCGTCGCCGCCATGACCAGCGTCATCAGCGCAACTGACCCCAGCAGCGTGTGGAGCACGAGTGGACGCCCCGTCACCCCTTCGAGCAGCGGCAACACGCCACCGAGCGCGACGAAGCGGTAGTCGATCGCCGGGCTGTCGAAGACGAACAGCACCGCCAACACTGCCGCAGCGATGAAGAAGAAAAACACGAGACGCGCCGACTCAGGTGATGACGATGCGGGTGCACTCGGAACAGCTCAGCACGCTGCCAGACTCGGAGTGCTTCATGCGGTCGAGTTCCATCGCCGGCATGGTCGACGGACACCCCACACAGTTCCGACCGTCGAAGCTGACGACTGTCGCCGAGCCAAGCCCTGGTCGGAGGCGCTCGTACTCAGCCAGATCGGCCTCGCTCACTTCGGCGGCCGCCTCGACGCGAGCCGCGAGGGCAGCAGCGAGAAGGCCGTCGACCTCGTCTTCGGATGCGGCCAGTTCGGCCTCGATGGTGGTGATCGAAATCCCGATCGCCTCGAGTGCGGCCTCCGCAGCACTTTGGGCGTCTGACAGGGACTCGGCTTTCTCCATGGCTTCGAGGGCCTGATCTTCGAGTTCGGCCTGCCGATCACGAAGACCGGCGATCTCGGCCTGCAGCGGCTCGAGCTCTTTCATGCCCACATCGCCGCTGTAGAGCCGCTTGTCGTCTTCGTCGGCCTTCGCCGCAAAAATCAGCGCTTCGTTCTCCAGCCGCTTCAACCCGGAGGCAACCTCGACTCGCGTCGCCCCGAGTCGGGCGATTTCTGCCTCGAGGCGCTTCTGCTCCTCCAGCGCTGCCACGCGCTGCTCGCGCTCCGGCAGCGTGGCGTGGCGATGGCGCAGCTGCTCAGCCTCGGTGTCGAGTCGCTGTATGTCGAGAAGTCGATGGTCGGTCATTCAGCCCGTCGTTATTGTCGTAGTCGGTGCTGCCGTTGTTGTCGGTAGCGCCGTCGTCGTGGTTGTGGTTGTTGTGGTTGTTGTCGTTGTTGTTGTCGGGTTGAACGGCGGCGGGATGCACTTGTCGAACTTGCCGTCGTCATCCTCGTCGACCGGAATGAGCAACGACGGACAACGCCCGACCGAGGGATCAAACATGAAGCCGGAATCCTTGCAGAAATCGACCACGCCGTCGCGATCCCAGTCGACCTCGGCGTCCTTGCTCCCGCAGAGCGTGTTCAGCGCCTTGTTGTAACTGTCCTCTTCAGCATCGGTTCGCACACGCTTTCCCGACCTGGTCGGGGCCGGCGCCGAGAAGG
>CALKOE010000098.1 GCA_938091985.1 uncultured Acidimicrobiales bacterium
CAGACGAGAGGTCGGAGTCGCCGTAACCGCGAAGGTCGGGAACGATCACCTCGTAGCCGGCAGCGGCGAGTGGCCCGATGTTGCGCCACCACACCCGTTTGCTCTCTGGGTACCCGTGGATGAGCAATAGGGGATAGCCACCCACGCCCTCGCGGACGAATGCCAGGTGAAGGTCGCCGTCGACTGGTGCTCGATGGATGGTGAACGCGTCGGCTGCCGGTGTCGGCGGCTGGGTCGGTCGGAGGCGATGGTCGTAGAGCCCGGTCATGGTGAGCATCTTCGCCTTTCGGGTCGCTCAGGTCGAAACCTCCCGGAGGAGCGGACCCGATCGGTCGAGTCTCGGCTGTTTCACGAATTTCCGGCAACCGTCGTGGGTTCCTCAGTCCCAGAGCGCGGCGAGCAAGGTGTCGACCTCGTCGGCAACCCCCACCGAAGCCATCTCGGCTTCGTGGCGAAGGTCGATTTCGGGGGCGGTGGTCTGTTCGTCGAAGAGTTCGCGCACTGGATCGATGAACCGGCTGAGCTGGGCGTAGACGTGGCGATCGTCGTGGGCGTAGCGGTTGACGTGGAAGCGCAACGGGAAGTTGACGGTGAGTTCGTCCTTCGCCCGGGTGAGGGCGACATACATGAGGCGGAGCTCTTCGGCGAGTCCGTGTTCGTCGCCGAGCGCCATCTCCGAGGGCAGGTTGCCGTCGGCGGCATGCAGCAGGTGCACACTGCGCCATTCGAGACCCTTGGCCGAATGGATCGTGGAGAGGGTGAGCCAGTCGTCGTCGAGGTGCGGCGGTCCTGCTTGGTCGCTGGTCTTGCTCGGGGGGTCGAGGGTGAGTTCGGTGAGGAAGCGGCTCCGCGTGGCGTAGGCCGCTGCCGTGGATGCGAGCTGGTCGATGTCGGCGACCCGAGCGGCGGCGTCGTCGTAGCGGTTGGGGAAAACGAGCGCGCAATAGGCCTTGAGTCGATCGACCTGCTCGGACGGCGCGATGCCATCGAGACAGGCCTCCATCGCGCCGCGGAGCTCGGTCGCCTGTTCGTGCGCGGCGGAGGGCACGCGGCCGGCACCGTCGATGAACCGGGCGAGGGCATCGTCGTCTTCGTTTTCGATGCCGAGTTCGTCGGAGAGGCGGCGCACGGTGGCCGGACCGACGCCCTCCATCGACGCGAGAACCCGGTGCCACGCGAGCTGATCGGCCGGGTTGTCGAGGATGCGCAGCAAGGCAAGGAGATCCTTGACGTGGGCGGACTCGAGATACTTCAGACCGCCATATTTGACGTAGGGGATGTCTCGTCGGGTGAGCTCGAGTTCGAGCCCGTCGGCATGGTGTCCGGCGCGGAACAACACTGCCTGCTCGCGAAGATCCATGCCTCGCTCGCGGGCGTCGAGCACCGCGGTGGCGACCGACGTGCTTTGTGCGCCTTCATCGTGATGCGTGGCCAGCGTCGGCGTGAGTCCTTGGCGGCGACCCGACCACAGCTCTTTCGAGAAGTGCTCATCGCTTTGTGAGAGCACCGCGTTGGCCACATTCAGGATCGGCATGGTCGACCGATAGTTCTGCTCGAGGGTGACCCGTGTGGCGCCGGGGAAGCGATCGGCGAACTCCCACATGTTGGCCACCGTCGCCGCTCGAAAGCCGTAGATTGCCTGGGCGTCGTCGCCCACCGCACACAGGTCGGTGTCGGGGCGGCACATGCCGCGCACGATGTCGGCCTGGATCGGATTGGTGTCCTGGTACTCGTCGATCAGGATGTGGTCGAAGAGGTCGCGCATCGCATCGCCCACCGGACTCACGGTGAGGCCCCGCCAGAACAGCAGCAGATCGTCGTAGTCGAGGACCTGATGGGCCCGCTTGCGGGTGGTGTAGGACGTGAAGATCGTGCGGAGGTCGTCCTGGTGGTCAGCACACCAGGGGTAGTCGGTCTCCAGTACGTCGGCGAGCTTTGCCTGGCTGCTCACCATGCGGGAGTAGATACCGGCAACGGTCTCCTTGCGAGGAAACCGCATGCCTCGTTCGCCAAATCCCTCGTCGGTGCGCACGATGCCCATGAGGTCGGTCGAATCGGACTGATCGAGGACGGTGAATCCAGCGGACAGGCCGGCACTCTGGCCGAAGTTGCGCAGCAGTCGGTTGGCGGTGGAGTGAAACGTGCCACCCCAAACCCGCGATGCCGCCCGGTCGGTCGAGACCGCGGCGACGCGGGCGATCATCTCGCTTGCGGCTCGCCGGGTGAAGGTGAGCAGCAGCACCCGGCTGGGGTCGGCACCATCGTCGATGATGCGACATACGCGTGCTGCGAGGGTCTTGGTCTTGCCGGTGCCGGCACCGGCGACGATCAGCAGCGGCGATCCGGTGTGGTCGACGGCAGCCTGCTGTTCGGGGTTGAGCGAGTCGAACATGCGTTCGAGTGTAGTCGCGCTACCCTCCGGCCATGCGCGCCTCTCTGCCGACGCCTCCTTCGGGGCCTTCACTCGCCGTCGTTGCGATCGCCACCCTGCTGCTGTTCGGCTGCAGCGATGACTCGGCCGGCCCACCCGACGCTGCGTCGAGCACCTCCACGACCACCTCGTCGACCACGTCTTCTTCCACCACGTCGTCCTCGACCACGGTGTCGCCTCCCACGACGGTCGAGCTCGAGCCAGTTGTGGTCAACGAAGACAGTTTCCTCAACCTCGCCGACATGACGGCCGTACGCGGCTTCTTCGTCGACAACGTGTTGGGCGATCTCGATGCCACACTCGCAGTGGCCGAGAACACCGACGGCGGCATCTATCCAGCCGGTTCCGTGGTGCAGCTCTTTCCCGGCGAGGCGATGGTGAAGCGTGAGGCGGGATTCAGCCCCGCCACCAACGACTGGGAGTTCTTCGAGCTCGTCCCGAGCGCGGCCGGCACCGAGATCCGAGTGCGGGGCGGGGCCGAGGCGGTGAATCAGTTCGGTGGTTCCTGCGCCGACTGCCATCAGGCCGCCGACCCGGAGTTCGACCTCATCTGTGAGCAAGACCACGGCTGCGAGCCGTTGCCGATCGGGCGCGACCTGATCGAGCTCGCTCAGCAGAGCGACCCGCGGCCTCGCCTCGACGCTGCGAGCTGAGTTCGGATCCTCAGGCCGGGCAGGCGTTGACCGTGAGCGCTTCGATTGCCGAACTCACGTTGCCCGAGTCGTCGGTGGCCTGAACCAGGACGAGGTCGACCGTCGCTGCCGCATAGGGGCCGATCAGCCCGGTCCACACGTGATTGCCGCCGAAGGTGAGCGCCACGCTCTGGGTGCCGTTGTTCCATGAGGCGGTCACCGAGGTCACCGAGCCTGTGCCCGGCTCCTTTGCGGCAACCGCTTGCACAACGGTCTGGATGGGCAGGCCGGTCTGGCCCCCGGTGCAGGGCCCCGCGCTCTCCCAGATCTCGTCGGGGCTGAAACCGAAGGTCACCTGCGGCGGTGAGGTCACGACCAAGTCGATGTCGACATCGCCTCCCGCGGTGTT
>CALKOE010000099.1 GCA_938091985.1 uncultured Acidimicrobiales bacterium
GATCGGGGCGACTGACATGTACTCCCCATCCGAGCACTCGTAGACCGCGTAGAACGGCGCCCCCCCGTCGAAGAGATTGGTGCCGATCTCGGTGGTGTGCATGCCGCTGGCCTGCATCCCGTAGAAGACGCTGGCGAGTGACGCGACGCCGTCGGTCATGGCGACATCGATCACCTGACCCTTCCCCGATTGCTTCGCCTCCCACATCGCGCAGACGACGCCGAAGGCCATGGTGAGACCACCGCCGGCGAAGTCGCCGAGGAGCTGCAGCAGTGGGACTGGCGGTCCGCCTTTCGGTCCGACCGACCGAATCACTCCTGTGATCGCTTCGTAGTTGAGAGAGTGACCTGCCGAGTGAGCGAGAGGGCCGGTCTGGCCCCATCCTGTGAGCCGGCCGTAGACGATCGAGGGCGTTCGGGCCATGACAGACTCCGGACCGACCCCAAGGCGCTCTGCGACTCCTGGGCGAAACGACTCGAGGAAGACGTCTGCGCCACCCGCGAGGCGAAGAACTGCAGCGACGCCCTCGGGATGCTTGAGGTCGACTGCGATTGATCGCCGCCCGCGGTCCCACGAGGAGTACTCCCGAGCGACGGGGTCTTCGGGAACCTCAGCAAGTCGATCGACGCGGATGACGTCCGCGCCCATGTCTGCCAACTTGAGCGTGCCAAACGGGAGGGCCCCAAGGCCCGCCAGCTCGATCACTCGTACTCCAGCCAATGGCCCGGCCATGCCACACCTCCCCGAACCGTGCCTGACGCTAGTCCGCCTCGGATGACGTGAGGTACTTCCGCTCAGCGCGAGGACCCGTGGTCCTCGTCGGACTCGAACGGATCCCAGTAGCGATCGGAGAGGAACGCGGCAGCGGCACCAAGACCTGGGCACGTTCCGGCGACCGTCATGCGCTCTCCGTCTGACCATGCCTGGAACCAGACCCCGGCGCCCCGGTCTTCGACGAGAGGCTCGAGGGTCTCCCCGTGGAGCGTCGTCTGGCGGAGGTCGAGGGTGATCCACAACCAGCCATCGTCCGCCGTGTCGACGCAGAATCCTGTCGCGTTGGTGGACCGGCTTTGTTGGCCCTGATACCAACGAAGCAACGCACCAAGTCCGTCGGCTCCTCTACCCTCCGTTGTCAGATCGCCCATGTTCCCTCCTTTGCAACTCTGAGTTGCTACCCTAGGTTGCAACATAGCGAAGCGACTATCCTTTGGCAAGCCCTCAAGAGGACCACAAACCGATGACCCCAGCAGCGCGCCGAACACGCGAAGAAACCCGAGAGCTGGTCGTCGAGGCTGCTCTCGACCTAGTCCGCCAACACGGCTTAGGAGTTGAGCCAACCACAATCTCCTACCAACGTGTCTTCGATCACCTCGCGAAAACTAAGGGAGTGCGCGTCACGAGAGCATCGGTGCACGAGAGGATTTGGGACAGCCAAGAGGACTTCCAAGAGGACGTTCTATTGCGAGTTAGCCGGCTGGCGAGCGGCGTGTCGGGTGCGGCGGAGGCCGCCGCAGAGACACTTGCCAGTTCGCACTTCGAACACCCGTTGGCCCTGATGCGAGAACTCGGAAGAACAGCTCCGGATGCTGTGCTTAAGATCGCAGCTGCCGACCCGTTGTTCTACAGCTGGGTGGGGTTTACTCTGAGCCTCGCCAAGGACTCGTCCACATCTGATGAACGACGGGAGACGCTCGCCGACGCGAGCTCCCGCGAGTACTCGGGCACAGAGAACAGCGGCGCCGAACTGGTCCAGTCGCTCGCAGAGGTTCTGGGGGTTAGACCGAGGCGAGACCTGTTCGGCCGGGGTGAAGATGCCTTCCTCCTGATCGCTCGGCTAGGCCTTGCCCTCGCAGAAGGCGTGACGGTGCGCATGCGGTTTCGAGAGTCCGAGCTTGCAGACATCCGGCTCAACACAGGACCAAACGGGTCGGAGCAAACCTGGTCCGTCTTCGCGGCTGGGTATTGGGCTTTGCTCAACACGTTTCTGGAGATCGACCCGGATGCCCACCCGGACCTCGTTGATGACCGGAGCGACTAGACCGGGCTGCCTGCAAGACGCCAGAGGAAGGTCGTCATTTGGCCACGGGACACTGGGTCGCTCGGGGCGAATCGGTTGCCGCCTACACCAGTGGTGATGCCGCGATACAACAGCCAGTCGACTGCATTGGCGTAGAACGCACCGGCCGAGACATCACTGAAGCCGGCCGCAGGCGAACCGCCCGGGCTCCCCTCGAGGCGGAACAGGAACGTCGCCATCTGGCCTCGCGTGACCACATCGTCGGGGGCGAATCGGTTGCCACCCACACCAGTGGTGATGCCCTGCGCAGCAAGCCAGTCGACCGCCGCTGAGTAGTAGCGCCCGGCGGGCACGTCCGAGAACCCGGCGGCTGCAGAGCCACCCGGCTCGCCGCTGTAGCGATGCAGGAACGTCGCCATTTGGCCACGCGTCACATTGTCGTTCGGCGAGAACGTGCCAGGTCCGGTGCCTGTCGTGATTCCTGATGAAGCGAGCCAATCGACAGCCGTCGTGAAATAGGCACCGTCGGGCACATCAAAGAACTGCCCACCACCTTCGCCAATGATGCTCAGCTGGCTGTAGTTGGCGCCGAGCACTTCCTGCGAGTCGGAGTCGAGCCACTGGTCGAGAAGCGTCGCATACACCGAACGGAAGTCCACGTGGTGGTGCATGTCGCCTCGCCAATCGAGGTCCGTGAGCGATGGCTGCTGGCCGTGGTGTCCACCTTCGGCCCTTGGGCTGATGAACATCATCGTGCCGGCGGTCCCGTGATCGGTGCCAGCCGAGTTGTTGGCTTCGACGCGGCGACCGAACTCGGAGAAGACGAGCATGCCGGTGCGGCCTGCGAAGGCCGGGGACAGCTGCGTGAAGAACGCATCGATCCCGGCATCGAGCTCTGCCATCAGCTCGTCGTGATGTGGGCGTTGACCGTCGTGATGATCGAACCCACCGAGCGACACGCTGACGACTCGCGTGCCGAGGTTCAGATTGATCACCTGTGCGGCGAGGCCGAGCTCGCGGGCAAGTCC
>CALKOE010000100.1 GCA_938091985.1 uncultured Acidimicrobiales bacterium
GATTCTCGGCGTGCTCGCCGAGGTCGATGACCCCGCCGAGGCGGCCGTGTCGTTGGTCAATGCAGCCTGCGATGCCGGCGGGCGCGACAACGTCACCGTCCTCATCGTCGACGTCGTCGACACCGACGCCGCAGAATCGCCTGCCGACGACCGGATCATCTCGACCCACAAGGCAGTACCCGACGGCGTGTTGCGTCTCGACCCGCCGGTCGAGACCGGGCCGGACGACCCGCATCCCGATGAGATCTTCGTCGACCGAAGCGCCAAGAAGACGTCGTTCATCACATGGCGCCTCGGCCTGTTCGTCGGCACCGTGCTGCTCGTGCTCGCCATTCTCGTCTCGTCGGTCGTGGCCTACGCCCGCTCGGCCTACTTCGTGGGTCTCGACGACGAGCAGGTCGTGATCTATCGCGGTAGGCCCGATGGTGTGCTCTGGTTCGACCCCACCGTCGAAGAGACACTCGACATCACCGTGTCAGCGCTCGAAACCGAGGATCTCGTCGAGGTCTCCGAAGGCGTGGAGTTCGATTCGATCGACGACGCCCGCGACTACGCATCCACGCTCGTCCCGCAGGAACCCAACGGCGACCCGTGACCGCCACCGAGCGACGGCCGGCGGTTCGCCCGCAGATCGCGGCGTTGCATCCCCGTCGAGTCGAGCTCGGCCTGATCGCTCTCATCGCGATTGTGGTGGTGTCGGCCTATGGGTTGGCAAGCCTCGGTCAATCGGCATCAGTCCCGGCCAACATCGGCCCCTTCCTGGCGTGGATGCTCGGACTATTCTTCTTCATCCACCTCGCGGTGCGGCGGTTCGCTCCGGCCGCCGACCCCGTCCTGTTGCCGATGGCGCTGCTGCTCAACGGCTTCGGCTACGTGATGATCGCCCGGCTCGGTGGCGACGTGAACGGAGGCGGCGACCTGGCCGCGCTCCAGTCCGTGTGGACCGCGGTGGGCATCGCCGGGTTCGTGGTCACCCTCGTAGTGGTTCCCCGCGTGCGCGCCCTGGCGCAGTACCGCTACTTGCTCGGCATCTGTGGCGTCGGCCTCCTCGCCCTTCCGCTCGTGCCCGGCGCCGGCGTGGAGATCAACGGCGCCCGCATCTGGGTGAGCATCAGCTATCTCAACTTCCAGCCGGGTGAGTTCGCGAAGATCGCGTTGGCGATCTTCTTCGCGTCGTACCTGGTCGACGCTGGTGGCCTCATCAAGAACCGGATCGAGATCCGAGACCTCGCGCCGATCGGCGTCGCCTGGGCCGCCTCGATCGGCGTGATGGTGCTCGAGAAGGATCTCGGATCATCGATGCTCGTCTTCGCCCTGTTCGTCGTGCTCATGTGGGTGGCGACGGAGCGCACGATGTTTCTCGGACTCGGCGCTGCGATGTTCCTCGCCGGTGGCGTGATCGCCCTGCAGATCTTCAGCCACGTCGAGCGCCGCATCGACAGTTGGCTCGACCCGTGGTCCGACCCGCAAGACGCCGGATTCCAGATCATCCAGGCCACATACTCGATGGCTGAGGGGGGCTTGACCGGCACGGGATTGGGCCGCGGAGAACCCGACCGAGTGCCGTTCGCCGAGACCGACTTCATCTTTGCGGCGATTGGTGAAGAGATGGGTCTCGCCGGCACCACGGCAGTGCTCATGGCGTTCCTCATTCTGATCGGATCGGGCCTGCGGATTGCGATTCGAGCGACGCGGCCGTTCGAGAAGCTGCTGGCCGTCGGCCTCACCACGCTGCTCGGGATCCAGGCCTTCATCATCATGGGCGGTGTGGTTCGCCTCATTCCGCTCACGGGCATCACGCTTCCCTTCGTCTCCTACGGGGGCTCAGCGCTCGTTTCGAACTACATCGTGCTCGCCCTGCTGATCCGGCTCTCACACGAACAGCGAACCGTCACGCCTGCGGCGCAGGGGTCGACGCGGTGAACGCCCGGATCCGCAACCTCGGCCTGGCGTTCATCGTGATGTATGCGGTGCTGTTCGCGCAGCTCAATCGCGTCCAGTTCGTACAGGCCGACGAATACACCGAGCACGAAGGCAACATCCGCCCCCAGCTGCGAGCATTCGGACAAGAGCGCGGCGACATCGTTACGGCCGACGGTGTGGTGGCGGCCCTCTCGCTCCCCGTGGAGGCCGGCGAGATCGATTTCCGTCGGGAGTATCCGACCGATGAGCTCTACGCCCACGTGGTCGGATTCCAGTCGCTCAACCAGGGGGCCTTCGGTCTCGAGCGGCAATACAACGAGGAACTCGCGGGCGACCGGCTCGACCAGAAGTTCGAATCGCTCAGTGACCTCTTTCGTGACCGCGACACGACCGGCACGGTCGTGATGACGCTGCGAGACGATATTCAGCGCGCCGCGGCCGAGGCCCTCGGAGAGCGCAAAGGGTCGGTCGTCGCGGTCGACCCGGCGACCGGCGAGATCCTTGCCCTGTGGACCTATCCCAGCTTCGACCCCAATCTCTTGTCAGGGCTCGATGGCGCCGCGGTGAACGCGGCCTACACCTCATTGCTCAACGATCCCGACGACCCGCTGTTGGCCAAGTCGTTTCGCGAGCTGTTCTTCCCGGGCTCGACCTTCAAGCTGGTCACCGCCGCCGCTGCTCTCGATCTCGGCGGCATCACGCTCACCGACCCTGTCTGGCCCGACACCGACCGCTACGAGCCCCTGCCGTCGGGTCTACCGATTCGCAACTTCGGTGGTTCCACCTGCGGCGGCGACCTGCTTCTCGCGTTGCAGCGCTCCTGCAACGCGACCTTCGGCGAGATCGGGGCTGAGTGGTTGGGGCCCGACGCCATGATCCGCACCGCCGAGAAGTTCGGCTTCAACGCCGATCCCGTCATAGATCTCCCCGACGCGGCGCGGTCTCGTTTCCCCACCGACTACGGCGCCTTCATCGCTCCGCTCGACGCGTACCAACCAGAGGGAAGCGAAGAGCTGCGCAACGGCGAGACCCCGATCCACGAGAACTCGGCGATCCTGGCGCAGGCGGCGATCGGTCAGAACGACGTGAAGGCCACCCCGCTGCAGATGGCGATGGTCGCTGCGGCGATCGCGAACGACGGCCTGATGATGACCCCCCACGTGGTCAGCGAGGTCAGGTCCGCCGATGGCGGGATCTACAGCACGGTCGAGCCGACCAGCTGGCGGCCGGCGTTGTCGCCGTTCGCAGCCGATCGACTTCAGGCCGCGATGATCAACGTGGCCGAGATCGGCACCGCCACCCGGATGCAGGTCGACGGTCTCACCGTCGGCGGGAAGACCGGCACCGCGCAGCTTGGTACCACTCCGGCGAGCTCTCATGCGTGGGTCGTGGGCTTCGCTGGGTTGCCGGGCCAGGAGGCCGAAATCGCCGTTGCGGTGATCGTCGAGGCCCAACCGGGCGCCAGCGAACAGACCGGTGGGTCGGTCGCTGCGCCGATCGCGAAGGCCGTGATCGAGGCGGCGTTCGGGCTTGGCGGGTAGTCGCGTGACGATCGTTCTCATTGTTCGTCTGGGGGGCTGCAACGGTCCCGGGTCGACGCGGAGTTAGAATCGGCGGCTATGTCCGATCAGGGCCCCACCGTCTTCAACGGACGTTACGAACTGCTGCGCCACATCGCCCGTGGCGGGATGGCTGATGTCTATCTCGCGCGCGACGACCTGCTCGACCGAGAGGTCGCGCTCAAGGTGCTGTTTCCGGAGTTCGCCAACGATCCCAACTTCGTCGAACGCTTCCGTCGCGAGGCCCAAGCCGCCGCCAACCTGAACCATCCCAACATCGTGGGCATCTACGACTGGGGTCAGGAACGCGGCACGTACTACATCGTGATGGAGCACGTCTCGGGCCGCAGCATGTCCGATGTGTTGCGCTCCACCGGCCCGCTCCAGCCCGACCGAGCAGCCGAGATCGCGGCCGACGTCGCCAATGCTTTGTCGACCGCGCACCAGGCCGGCCTCGTCCATCGCGACGTCAAGCTCGGCAACATCCTCGTGTCCGACGGTGGCGACGTGAAGGTGGCCGACTTCGGTATCGCCACCGCGCTCGCCGGTGGCACCGATGCCGGGCTCACTCAACACGGGTCCGTAATGGGAACGGCCACCTACTTCTCGCCCGAGCAAGCGCAGGGCAAGCAGGTCGACGGCCGCAGCGACCTCTATTCGCTGGGCGTGGTGCTCTACGAGATGCTGGCCGGCACGCCGCCCTTCCAGGCCGAGACCCCGGTCGCAGTGGCGTACAAGCACGTGCAGGAGAAGCCCGAGACGCTCATTGAGCGCGGTGTGCCCGTCGCCAAGTCGCTCAACGCGATCACGATGAAGCTCCTGGCCAAGAACCCGGCCAACCGTTACCCGACGGCCGAAGACCTTCGCAGCGACCTCCGCCGCTACCTCGCTGGTGCCCATCAGGTGCCGGGCGCGGGCGCTGCTGGAGCCGCTGGAGCGGTTGCCGGCGCGGCAGGCGCAGGCGAAGCGGCCGCTTCGCCGACACCTTCGGCTGCTTCTGATTCTGCTCCCGTTGTCGATCCGACCACCGTGCAGCCGGCAACTCCGGCGGCCACACCGGTGGTCGCTGCCGCGGCTCCGGTCCCCGCCGCCGCGCCGCAGCCCGGCGTGGTGCTCGACCCCAACGCGCTGGCGGCCCAATACGCCGCCGGTGGCTACTACTACGACGACGAGCCTCCTCGCGACGACTGGAAGCGCACGGCAGGGCTGTTGGTCGGGCTCGGCGTGCTGATCTTCATCCTCGGCTTTCTGACGATCGCCTTCGGCCGCCAACTCGGCTTGTTCGGAGATGACGGTGAGTCCGATACCCCGGTCGTCGCGGAGAAGGTCGATGTCCCGAACCTGGTCGAGATGACCGTGCTCGAGGCCGAAGCAGAGCTGCGTGCGCTGGGTCTCGTGCCCGAGCGAGACGAGCAACGCAACGAGACTGTCGACGCTGGAATCGTCTTCGCACAGTCGCCCGCCGCCGGGCAACGCATCGACCCCGGAGAGCCAGTCGTCCTCACGGTGTCGACCGGCGAGGCCCTCACGGTGCCTCCGGTCATCGCGCTCACTCAGGAGGAAGCCACCTCCGTCCTGCAGGCCAAGGGCTACACCGTCACGGTCGAAAACGAGCCGAACGCGCAGGAAGTCGGCACCGTCGTGAGCCAACTCCCGATCCCGGGAGCCGAACACCCGCTCGACAGTCCCGTGATCATCCGTGTCTCGACCGGCCCCGAACGAGTCGTCGTGCCCGATCTGAAGAACAAGACCGTGGTGCAGGCGCTCAACGAACTCAACGAACTCAACTTCATCGTCTCCGACGAGACCGTGAGGGAAGCCTCTGAGACAGTCGACGAGGGCAAGGTCATCCGAACGACCCCTGCGAAAGACGACATCGTCGCCGCCGGCACCACCATCACGATCTACGTCTCGTCGGGTGTCGAGCAGGTCGACGTGCCTTCCGTGGTCAGCCTCTTCTACGACCAAGCCGAGTTGACCATCCGCAACCAGGGACTCATCCCGGTTCCGGAATTCCGCATCGTTCCCTTCGGCGACCCCCAGGTCGGCCTCGTGATCGAGCAGACACCGGGAAGCTTCACCAAGGTCCCCAAGGGATCCGAGGTGATCATCGTGGTCGGCGAAGCCGGCGAGCCGCCGACGACGACAACAACCACCACGACGAGCACGACGACGACGACGACAACAATACCGACGTCGGCGCCGCCGCCGTAGCCACGACGTTCAGGCGTTGGCTCCGGCGGTGCAGCGGGCCAAGAAGTTCTTCAGGAGATCATGGCCTGCGGTCGTGAGTACTGACTCCGGGTGAAACTGCACGCCTTCGACATCGAACTCGCGGTGCCGCAGTCCCATGACGAGCCCGTCTTCGGTCTCGGCGGTGATCTCGAGCGTGTCGGGGATCGATGCCCGATCGACGATGAGTGAGTGGTAGCGGGTGGCTTCGACCGGGTTCGGTAGGCCGGCGAACACGCCGATGTCGTTGTGGCGCACGAACGAGGTCTTGCCGTGCATCACTTCGGGCGCCCGCACGACGTCGGCGCCATAGACCTGCCCCATGCACTGCATGCCGAGGCAGACGCCGAAGATCGGTACGTGACCCTTCAGCTCGTCGAGAATTGCGAGCGACACCCCGGAATCATCGGGCGTTCCCGGCCCCGGCGAGATCAGGATCCCGTCGGGGCTCAGCTCACGGATGCCGTCGAGATCGATCTCGTCGTGGCGGTAGACGACCGGCGTCGCCCCGAGCTCCCCGAGGTATTGCACGAGGATGTAGACGAACGAGTCGTAGTTGTCGATGACGAGGATCGTCGGCGAGTCACTCACGCCCTCGAACCTACCGGCGTTCGGGTCTCACGGACGAACGTATTCCGCCCGTGAGCGCTTCTGAAACGAGAGACGACGATTGAGGAACACAAAGCCAAACACGACCGTGAGTGCCAGATAGGCGGCCGCAACAAGAAGTGCGAAGTCGGCATCGGAGTGACAGTACGAGGGTCCTTGCGGGTCGGCATCGAGGTTGCTGGCGGCGCACCCCACCCCCGCGCCGAATGAGCCCAAAGCGCCGACGCCGGACCACATCGCAAGTCGAGCGAGTCGTCGTATGCGCTTCATGGGAGACGACTTGCGCGGCCACCACCAGATTGCTGCCGCGCCGGCGACATACACCACCGCCCAGAAGACCACTTCGCCGACCGTCACCGATCGGACGGTACCTCAGTCTTGTTTCGGAGCGCTTTCAGGCTTCTCGTCGGGCAACTCGGGCAGGGTTGCGTCCTGCGCCGGGCGACCGGCGGCGAGCTCGGTGGCCTGGGCGACCCAGCCGTCTCGCTCGATGCGACCGTCGAAGGCCAGATAGTCGTCGAGGCCCCCGATGTAGTCGGGAGTGAGCGAAGCGATCTGGTCGTAGTTGGTGATGCCGAGCTCATGGAGCATGGCCTCAAGTTTCGGACCGACGCCCTTGATCACCTTGAGATCATCGGCTTCGACCGCAGCTTCGACTGAGGTCTCCACTGCAGCTTCCGGCTCGGCTGGAGCAGCCGTGGTCGGCTTCGACAGCAGGGCAACGCTCGCACCGGCGAGCTCGGCCTGCTGGGCCAGCTCCTCCTCGGCTCGCTTCGTCTCGCCGTTCTCGATGGCGCCGAGGACATGCATCGCGATGTCGGCCACGCGGACCTCGTCCTCTTCCTTGCCTGCGGCCTTCACGCCGTCGTCCATCATCACGTAGCAGAACGGACACGCGGTCGCGACCTGGGTGGCGCCGGTGTCGACCAGCTCCTGTGCGCGAACGTCGTTGACCTTCTCGCCCACAGTCTCTTCCATCCACATGCGGGCGCCGCCGGCGCCGCAACACATGCCCTTGGTGCCATTGCGCCCGGCTTCGACGATCTCGATGCCGCCGAGCTTGCCCAGCACCTTGCGGGGAGCCATGTAGACGTCGTTGTGGCGGCCCAGGTAGCAGCTGTCGTGGTAGACGACCCGCTCCTCGAGTTCGGCGCCGTCGAGGTCCAGGTGGCCCTGGTCGACGAGCCACTCCAGGAACTGGGAGTGGTGCACGACTTCGTAGTGCCCACCGAGCTGCGGATATTCGTTGGCCAGCGTGTTGAAGCAGTGCGGGCACTGGGTGACGATCTTCTTGACGCCCATGTTGTTGAGCGTCTCGATGTTCTGGCTCGCCAGCATCTGGAACAGGTACTCGTTGCCGGAGCGGCGAGCGGAGTCACCGGTGCAGTTCTCGGCCGGGCCGAGAATGGCGAAGTCGACGCCGGCGCGCTGCATCAGCTTCGCCATTGCCTGGGTGACCTTCTTGTTCTTGTCGTCGAACGATCCGGCGCAACCGACCCAGTAGAGGTATTCGGCTTCGATCGGGTCGGTGCCGTCGATGACGTTGATGCCCTCGACGCCGGCGGTCCAGTCGGCCCGCTCGCTTTGGCTCATGCCCCACGGGTTGGACGAGTTCTCCATCGAGCGGAAGGCCTGGCCGAGTTCGGTCGGGAAGTCCGACTCCATGAGCGTCAGGTAGCGACGCATGTCGAGGATCTTGTCGAGGATCTCGATGTTGACCGGGCAGATCTCGTCGCACGCCTTGCACGAGGTGCAGGCCCACAGCTCGTCCTGGGTGATGCGGTCGAACATCCAGTTGGCGGGCACGGTGATGTCGTCGTCGACGCCGATGGGGGGCGAGACGGCGGGATCGCCGGTGCGGGCCATTACCTCGCCGGTCTTCAGAACGATCTCTCGAGGGTCGAGCGACTTGCCGGTGGCGTGGGCCGGGCACACGGAGGTGCAGCGACCACACATGGTGCAGGCGTCGGTGTCGAGCAGCTGCTTCCAAGTGAAGTCCTCGATGACCGAGGCGCCGAAGGTCTCGAGCTCGGTGTCGCCGGACACGAGGTCGGGCATGGGCTTCATTGCGCCCTTCGGCCGGTCCTTGTCGGAGAGGTACATGTTGAGCGGCGACGTGAACATGTGGCGCAGCATCGTGGTGGGCAGGATGATCAGGAAGGCGATGAAGCTGATGACGTGGGCGATCCACCAGGCTTGGTGCCAGCCGGCGACGTTGTCCCATTCGTCGACGAGGTCGGCCAGCGGATAGCCGATGAAGCTCCACTTCTCGAACTCGGGGAGGCCTTGCTCGGCGATGCGGAACATCTCGGCGCCGTAGCCGGTGAGGCCGATGGCGAAGAACACGCCGAGGATCACCATGTGTTCGGGCTTGCTCTTGATGCGGATGCGATACGGACGCCAGTTCCACGGGCCGTAGCGGCGAACGATCGCCCACACGATGCCGATCATGAAGATGAGGCCGGCTGCGTCGCCCACGGCTGCGTAGCCGCGGTAGACGTCGCCGTGGAGGAACTTGATGCTCTCTGGGAGCTGGTGGTTGACCTCGAGTGTGGTGGTGACCGCCAGCAGGATCAGGAACCCGAAGTAGATCATCGAGTGCATGATTCCGGCGCCCGGCTCGCGCAGCAGGGTCTGCATGTAGGCGCCGGATCGGAAGCTCTTGGCTCGCTTCGGAGCGTTCTTGAGCGTGGTGCGACGGTTGTCGGGGCGGCCCCGCTCCCAGTTCTTGACGCGCATCGCGAACATGTAGGCGCCGTAGACGAGCAGCAGCGGGATCACCGTGTAGAAGGTGAGCTTCACCCCGGTCGGGATGTTCTCGAACACCTCGCGCTGCACGGCGCTTTCGTCATGCCAGTTCGTGATGCTCGGGATCACGCCCGACGTTGCGGTGAACAGAGCGATCCCGACGCCGAGAGCGATGACGAGATGATGGGGCTTGATGCGCGATTCCATGGCGCCGCAAAGATACCTCTCTCGCCGGAACGGCGAGGTATCCGGGCCGATTCAGGCGGCGTTTTGGCCCTGGCGGGTTCACATGGGCGAAACAAAAGCGAAATTTGTGGCTGCCACAGTCTCGGCATGGACATCACGCTGATTCGATGGCCTGCCGAAGCTGACCGGCTGCCTGAGCTTCGATCCGGGCGAGTCCCTCGTCTCCTCCTGGTCGATCAAGGTGCGCCACCGCCGGTGGTCCAAGACGACTACGAAGACTGGATTCGTGTTCCCGCACCGGAAGAAGACGTGCGGGCACGGGTCGAAGGGCTGTCTCGTCGGGCAGCTGCCGCAGGAGAAGGCTCTCCGGAGATCGATGAACACGGGGTGGTCCGATTCAATGGTGCCCACACCGCGGTACCGCCGGTCGAGGCGCGCCTCGCTGAACTTCTCATCGATCGGTTCGGGGCGGTGGTGGGTCGAACCGAGCTGTCGGAGGCGGGCTGGCCGGGAGGTCACGCGACTCGCAACGCGCTCGACGTTCATGTGTTGCGGCTTCGCCGCCGCCTCGACGAGGCGGGCTTGTCGATCCGTACGGTTCGGGCCCGGGGCTACCTGTTGGAGCCGGCCAGCGGCTGCGCTGCTGTCTGACAGGTTGACGTCAGATTCTGGACTCGCCTGAGCAACGCGACGGTGCGCAACCAGTAACAGTCGGCGAACAATCCCGAAATCTGCGGCTTCTACGTTCCTTTCCATCGCCGTAAGGAAGGGACAATCTCATGCGGACGAAGTACGGAAAAAGAGCAATGTTCGGGGCTGCTGTTAGCGCCGGAACGCTCTTGTGGGCACTACCGGTCGGAGCACAGGAGGCCGAGACCACACTTGCTGATGTCGAGGCTTCCAATGCTGCGACTCAGGCAATCATGGACAACCTCTGGTTGGTGATCGCCGGTGCGATGGTGTTCTTGATGCAGGCGGGCTTTGCCTTCGTAGAGGCGGGGCTCACCCGAGCCAAGAACATCGCCAACATCATGGCGAAGAACCTGGCCGATATGGCTGTCGGTGCAACGGCCTTCTTCATCATCGGTTGGTCGATCGCCTACGGGACGAGCGACAGCAACTGGTGGGGAGGTCTCAACGACTTCTTCTTCAAGGACTCGGGTGATCCCAATGCCTTGTTCGACATGTCGGCCGGTCTGTCGCCAGCGACGAACTTCTTCTTCCAGGTCGTGTTTGCGGCCACCGCCGTCACCATCGCCTCCGGCGCAATGGCGGAGCGGACGAAGTTCTCCGGCTATCTGATCTTCTCGGCAGCAATGACTGCCGTGATCTACCCGGTTGTCGTGCACTGGACGTGGGGCGGTGGACTCATCGCTCAGATCAACATCGGCGACCGGGTCTACTCGGACTTCGCCGGTTCGACGATCGTGCACCTCACCGGCGGCGTCGCGGCGCTTGTCGGTGCGGCGATCCTCGGCCCTCGCATCGGGAAATACGGCCCCAATGGTGAGGCACGAGCCATCCCGGGTCACAACATCGGCTTCGCCGTGATCGGTGTCTTCATCCTCTGGTTCGGTTGGTTCGGCTTCAATGCCGGCTCCGAGTTGGCGGCCGATGGCCTGCTTTCGTTCCTCGCCATGAACACCCTCATGGCTGCGGCTGCCGGTGTCATCGGTGCCTCGATCGTCGTCTACCTGAAGACGGGCATCGCCGATGTGGCGATGGCCGGCAACGGTGCGCTCGCCGGTCTCGTGTCGATCACGGCGCCGGTAGGAACAGTCGAGCCGTGGGCCGCACTCGTGATCGGCTTCATCGGAGGCGTCATCGTGGTGTTCGCGGTGCTCTTCTTCGACAAGATCCGCATCGACGACCCGGTCGGCGCCATCGCCGTCCACGGCGTGTGCGGTATCTGGGGCACGCTCTCGATCGGCCTCTTCGCCAAGTACGACGACGCCTTCCTCAGCGGTGGCGGCCTGACCGAGAACTACGGCCTCTTCTACGGTGGCGGCGTCGAGCAGCTGGCGGTACAGGCCCTCATGGTCCTCATCGTCATCACCTGGGTCGGCATCACCAGCTTCCTCGTCTTCAAGGCGATCGACATGACGATCGGTCTTCGTGTCGACGAAGAAGAAGAGGTCACCGGCCTCGACGTCGCCGAGCACGGCTCCGCCGGCTACGGCCTCGAGACCATCGGTCTCAGCTGATCATCACCTGATCCTCCCCAACCCACGAGACGGCCCCGGGGAAACCCGGGGTCGTCTCGCGTGCAGCCCCAACCTCAAACCACGTTCTGGCGTCACATAGGACCGTTCTCCGGTCGCATGTGAGGCCAGAACGCG
>CALKOE010000101.1 GCA_938091985.1 uncultured Acidimicrobiales bacterium
CGCGGTCGCGTTTGCCGTCGCGGCGGCGACCGGTTCGCGCGGGGCCACGCTCGGTGTCGCGAGCACGGTCGCCATTGGGAGCTTCCTCGCCTACGGCCTGCTCCCGCTGTCCGACGATCTGGCCTGGGGACGCCGGATTTCGCTCTGGTACCCCTACGCCGACCACGAACCACTGGTGCGCGGCTTCGACGGGTCAAACGCGATCGTGTTGCTGCTTCTCGCCCTCTGTGGGCTCGCCGTGGGCCTGTGGGGGTTCGAGCGTCGCGACCTGCGGTAGCGCGAGAATTCGCACGCTCTTTCTCACCTCGCGCGAAATCCACAGGGCACCGTCGACACGTTGGGTGGTTGCCGATGTTACGGTTCCGTAACGGAACGGCGCGGGCCTGGAGTGCCAAATGTTTCGAACAAGGTCTTCATTTCCCCGATCACCGCGCCGAACAACACCTGTAATGCAACGATTTACCGGATTTCTCGCCGCAGCGATGCTTCTCGCAGGGCTGTTTGCCCTCCCCGCGGGCGCTGTCGCAGGTTTCAGTGATGTTGCGGCCGACGACTACTGGGCCGAGCCGGTCCAGTGGATGGTCGACAACGGCATCACGACCGGCACCGCCGAGGGGTGCTTCTCACCCGACGATTCGGTCACCCGTGGCCAGGCTGCGGCGTTCATGTGGCGGATGGAGGGGGAGCCGAACCCGTCGAACTCTCACCCCTTTGTCGACGTGCAGGCGTCGTGGCAAGACGACGCAGTCGCATGGATGCTCGAAGAGGGCATCACTACCGGCACGTCACCGACTCGGTACTCGCCCGACGCGGTGCTGACTCGCGGTCAGCTCGCTGCGCTGCTGCATCGCCTCGCCGGCGAGCCGCCCGCAAGCGGGCACCCGTTCACCGACATCACCGACGCGTGGCAGCAGACGCCCTTTGCGTGGATGATCGACGAGGGCATCACCACAGGTGTCACCCCCACACGATTCGCACCGGCCGACGCAGTTTCCCGCGGTCAGCTCGCCACGTTCTTCTGGCGCTACAAGGGTTCGCCCTCGGTTGAAGTGTCGCCGCTGTCGCCCGCGTGCACTGGTTTGCCGCCGGTCGACAATCCGGTCATTCCTGATTCCGGTGGCACCACCGATTGCGTCGCGACGACCGCCGAGCCGTGGGCTTCGGTGTGGTTCGACATGCACTACTCCGACACCGTTCAGAGCTGCACCCGCCCCGTGTTCTCGGTGAGCGGTGCCACTCGGATCGTGGACCGGACCCACCCCAACGCAAGTGACGGCAATCCGGGCACTGCGTCGGCGCCGTGGCGAACGATCGTGCACGCGGCCGAAGAGGCCAATTCCGGCGACATCGTGTTCGTCAAGGCCGGAACCTACGACGACGGTCGAATCGAGCCCCGCACAAGCAACGTGGTCTTCTCCGCTTACCCGGGCGCCGAGCACGAGGTCGTCATTCGTGGCTGGGGTATCCGTGCCAAGGGCACATCGAACCTGATCATCCACGGCTTCAAGTTCCGTGACATCGCCAACAACGCCATCCAGGTGATCGGCCCCGACGTGCGCAACGTCGTGATTGCCGACAACGACACCTACAACACCGACTACGCCGGCGTGAGCGTGCGGGGTGTGCTGTCGAGCAGCGATCCCGAGAACTTCGACGGTGTGCGCGACATCCTCATCATCGGCAACAAGATCCGCCGGGCCAGCATGATCAACAGCGAGGTGCTGTCGATCGGCAGCGGTGTGGTCAACATCGACATCGTCGCCAACGAGCTCTCCGACGGCGCCCCCTCGTCCGAGGGCGGCGACGAAGGCATCGCGCTGAAGGAAGGCGTTCGAGCGGCCCGCATCTACGGCAACACGATGTTTGACCTGGCCGACCGAGGCATCCACCTCGACGGTGGCAGCTACAGCTGGGATGCGTTGATTACCGACGTCGAGATCTTCGACAACCTGATGTACAACAACGACGCCCAAGGCATCTGGATCACCACCGAGGGCGAGGGCGACGTCGACGGCGTCTACGTCCACGACAACATCGCCTGGGGCAACCGCACCGACGGCTTCTTGGTCTATGACCATCCGCACGGCAACGAAGCGGGCGGCACCGTGAAGAACATCGTCTTCGAGCACAACATTGCGTTCGACAACGGTGAACACTCCGGCTTCGGCGGCTTCCGGGTCAATCATCCGACGGCCACCGGCATCATCTTTCGAGACAACATCTCGTGGGGCAACAACGGCGCCGACCTTCGTGGCGATTCGGGCACCGTGTTCGACAACAACCTCTGTGGCGAGTCGGTGTGTGAGATCCGCAGCAGCCCGCGGTTTGTCGATGCGCCATCGGACTTCCGCCTGGGTGCCGGCTCGCCGGCTATCGGTGCGGCAACCGACGGTTCCAACCTCGGTCCTCGCTGAGCCCGGCGTTTCGCTCATCCAAGGCCTCCGTTGGGCCAGGTGCTCCAGCGCGTCGGATGGGCTTGCGCTGCCGCTGCGATCTACGATCCGTGCGAACAACGCCAAGGGGGACCCGTGCCGCGTCGACCACTCGTCGGAATCCGAGTTGTAGATCTCACAGTCGAGCGGGGAGAGCTCTGTGGCCGCATTCTGAGCGACCTCGGCGCCGAGGTGATCCGCGTCGAGCCGTCTGGCGGCTCACCATCTCGAGCCATGGCACCGATCGACGGTGATCACTCGCTCTTTTGGACCTTCCGCAACGCCGGGAAGCTCGGGGTCGAGCTCGATCTCGCCGATGCCGGCGGTCGAGAGCGACTCCACGAGCTGTTGGCCCACAGCGACGTCGTGATCCTGTCCGACGAGCCGGGTGCCAATGACGGTAACGGCCTCGACGCTGCGGAGTTGGCCACTCGTCATCCGCATCTGATCGTCAACAGCATCACGGCTTACGGCCGCACCGGGCCCTACTCGGGGCGCGATGTTCCTGACGCAGTCATCGAAGCCACCGGCGGCATGGCGTTCAAGGCCGGAACCCACGAGGGCGGACCGATCCTCCCGCCGGGTCTCATTGGCGACGACACCGCGAGCCTCACCGGCGTCTGGGCCGTGTTGTGTGCGCTGTGGCAGCGTGAAGACACAGGCGCGGGTCAGCTCATCGATCTCTCGGTCAACGAGGCGCTCGCTCAGATCACCGACTGGTCGCTCTCGAACTGGAGTCGCTCAGCCGATGCCGGCACGCCCGGGCTCGAGATGCGGGCCGGACCCGGCCCAGTCTACACGATCATTCCGTGTGCTGATGGCTACGTCCGTTTGGTGGTGCTGAGTACTCGCCAGTGGCACGCGATTCGCGAGTGGCTCGGGGAGCCCGACTATCTCCAGGACCCCGATCTCGATGGCTTCGTCGGCCGGATGATGATTGCCGACGCCGTGCTCAACCCGCTCTATTGCGAGCTGTGGGCCGAGATGACAATGCTCGACGTGTGCGAGGAAGCGCAGCGGCGCGGCATCGTCTGCACGCCGATCCTGAAGCCTGGCGAGGTGCTCGCCAACCCTCACCTCGAGAGCCGCGACACGTTCGACGACGTCGTCCTCGACGACGGACGCACGATGAAGCTCCCGTCCGGCTGGTTCGAGTTCGACGGTGAGCGGGTGGGACCCACCGGCCCGCCGCCTGCCGTGGGACAACACACCGAGCAGGTCTTCGCGAATCTCGGCGAGGCCCGATCGGCACCGGCGGCACCGCTCGACGCAGCAGCACCGCTCGCCGGCATGAAGGTGATGGACTTCGGACATGGTGGCGTGGGGGTGGAGACCGGGCGCATGTTCGGCGAATACGGCGCCGACGTCGTCAAGATCGAGAGCCGCACCTACCCGGACTTCATTCGAGTCGTCCTCGGTGGTGAGATGTCACCGTCGTTCGCCTCGTCGAGCCGGAGCAAGCGGTCGCTCGGCGTCAACGCGAAGACGGATCGCGGCATCGAACTGCTGCGCCAGATGGCGCGTGATGCCGATGTCGTGATCGAGAACAACTCGACAGGCACGATGACCGCGATGGGTCTCGGCTTCGAGGTGATGAAGGCGGAGAACCCCGACATCGTGATGATGTCGAGCCAACTCATGGGGTCGCGGGGTCGCTGGGCCGATTGGCTCGGCTACGGGCCCAACACGCAGGTCACCGGCGGAATGACGCACCTGTGGAGCTACGAGAACGATCCTGCCCCGGCTGGCAGCCAGGCGATCTTCCCCGACCATTTCGCCGGTCGCACCGGAGCGGTGGCGGCGCTGGCCAATGTGCTCGGCAATCGCCGCAACGGCGACGGAGGTGTGCACGTCGAGGTCTGCCAGGTTGAGCAGGTCGTTGGTGTCATGGGCGATCTCCTGGCCAAGGAATCGCTGGTTCCCGGATCGATCGTGCCTCGGGGCAACCACTCCGACCACGGCACGCCCTGGGGTTTGTTCCCGACCGAGGGTGACGACAAGTGGGCGGCCGTCTGCGTTCGTACCGATGCCGAATGGGCCGCGCTCGTCGAGCTGATGGGCTCGCCCGAGTGGGCTGATCCGGCGATGTCGACCGACGCCCGGCGCGCCGCCGAGAACGAGATCGAGGCGCGCATCGCCGAATGGACGGCGACGATGACAAGCGACGCGCTCACGGAGGCATGTCTGGCTGCCGGAGTGCCCGCCGGGCCGATGCTCACGGGTGCGACCCAGTCGGTCGACCCGCATCTCGAAGCACGCGGCTATCTGGTGAAGCTCCATCAGCCGCCGATCGGCGGGATGATCTTCGAGGGAGGCGCGTTCCAGTCGAGCGCGATGATCGGACCCGACATCTTCCCGGCCCCCGGCTTGGGGCAGCACACCCGAGACATCGCATCGGACTGGTTCGGCCTGCCTGATGATGAGATCGAGGAGCTCGTGGCCAGCGGCGTGCTGGAGACCGATCCGCCCTTCGGCACCTGAGTCCAGAGCATCCGGTGAGCTTGGCTCAGCCGGCGAAGCAGCCCCAGCAGGTGTTGTGGAGTTCGACATCGCCGAGATCGACGCGGTCGCCGGTCGCCGACTCGACCACCGCGGCGGTGAGGGTTGCTCGCACATCGGCCACCTCGTCCGCGTTCGGCATGGTGTCGGATCCGATCGTGAGGGTTCCCTCGACGAGCGTCCACGTCGAGCTGACCACCGGTGTCGGTTCGTCGACCAAGATGAGGTCGTCGCAGTAGTTCGCGTAGAGATCTGTGCCAGTCGTGACGGTCGCATTCCATGCTGTGTCGGGGAAATTGACCGGTGAGCTGAGTGCTTCGGCGTCGGCGTCGAAGCCGGCGACCCAGGTGAGTGACAGACGCAGGGTCTGGTCGGCACTTCCCTTTTCGAAGCCATAGCCACAGCCGTAGTCGTCGGTGAGGGCCGCAGCATCGATCTCCACCGTGGTGTCGGCGGGGTCGTAGGGCTCGAGCGCCGTGACGCGCACGCCGTGCTCCTCGTCGGCCATCATCTCGTCGATATCGACGTAGTAGCTGATCACTGCTCCGGTGTCGGGGTCATAGTCGGTGTCGAGCGCCGCGTAGCCGTCGGCGATCGCGTCGGCCATCTCGTCGAAGAGGGTCTCC
>CALKOE010000102.1 GCA_938091985.1 uncultured Acidimicrobiales bacterium
CATGAGGATGGCGCCGAGTGCGTTGGACCCTTCGAAATCAGGGATGCCGGGCACTCTCCCGTCGCCCCACCAGCGGGCGTGGAGGCTGGCGAGCTGCGCCAGTCCGTCGGCGACGAGCTGCACGCTCCAACCGACGCGAGGGTCGGTGATCGTGGCGCCGGAGACCACCACGTTCTCCATCACGACCACGCCGTGTTCGTCGTCGTAGACCGCGGCGTAGGGCACGGGAGTCGACATGTCGACCTCCGGCTGACCGATCGCGTAGAACACAGCCTCTGAGCGCACCGACGTGGGGATGCCGTGATCCTCATACGCCGCCTTCAGGTAGAGCGACGACGGGACCTCATGAGGGTTGTCGGCGAATTCGACAGCCAGAAGCACCTTCGTGAGCGAACCGTGGATCACCTGCTCGACGTCGATCGACGACACCACCGTGCCGGGCTGACCCTGGGCCAGCGCCCCAGTCAGCCACTCGGGTGTCACACCATCGAGATCTTCAGGAACGTTCACCATGGGCAGATGCTTGCATCCGGGGTGACGGCCGTCGATTCAGCTCGCCACGCGGCCGGCAGGACGAGCGGGCGAAGATCGCTGCTGCGTGGACGACCCCGGATCGTCGACCGCCAACCAGAGCGCGGCCCGGGCACGGTCGGCTTTGGCTCCGCTGAGGCCGTTGGCCGCGACCACGCCCTCGATCATGTCGGAGATCACGGCCGACCACGGCCGCCCCTTCAGTTGCACCGCCACCGAGGGAACACCGCGGCGCCGACGCAGGGTGCGAGACACGCCCTCGATGCCCGGCGGCGAACGGAACCCGGGTACCACGAGATCGCGAAGGCGCGCGGCCTGCCCGAGACTGCGGGCGGCATTTGCGAACTTCAACGAGGTGGCCTCCATGGCGTCGATACTGCCCATGCGGTGTGACAGTCACGGGTGGTGGTGGGGATCGCGCGGTGCGGGCGAAAGCGTCCCCGCGGAGACGTCCCCGCGGCACCCCCCACATGTGCAACAGTGCCCGGGTGGAGACACCGGTCGAGCTCAACCCGGCGCAGCAAGACGTCCTCGCCCAGCTCGGGGCCAACCGAGATGAGCGACCCCGATTCGACGCGGTGCTGCGCCATCAGCTCCGACGGGAACTCGACGACGGGCTCGAACCGCTCGTCGACCTGATCGACCAGCGCAAGGACTCGAAGCCCGGCGACAGCATGTTCGTCTCCAAACACATGCTGGGCCGCGTCATGGGGTGTGAGCGCCGCTTCGTCGCCGAGGAGGCCGAGGCGTTCGCCTGGTCGGTCCCGATCGCACGCGGCACCATCGCCCACAAGGCAATCGAGCTCAGCATCCACTGGCGCCGTGAGCCCGAGCCGCTCGTGCTCGTCGACGAATCGATCAGCCGCCTCTCCGAGGGCACCGACGGCCTCGCCGACTGGCTCCAGGAGGCGACCGAGGTCGAGCGGGCCGAGCTACGAGCCGAGGCCAACGACCGAGTGGTGAAATTCCTCGAGTGCTTCCCGCCGCTGAAGCCCGGGTGGCGTCCTGCCACCGAGAGCCGCCTGCGGCTGGAGATCCACGACCGATTCGTGCTCAGCGGCAAGGTCGACCTCGCCCTGGGCCAAGCGGAAGGTGATCTGGCCGGCAAAGTGCTGATCGACCTCAAGACGGGCGGCTTTGCGCCGCAGCACCTCGACGATCTCCGCTTCTACGCCTTGATCGAGACGATCCGCCTCGGCACTCCCCCACGCCGCCTCGCCACCTACTACCTCGACCAGGGCCGCTTCCTGCCCGAGGATGTCACCGAGAACCTGCTCTTCTCGACCGTTGCCCGCATCACCGACGGCGTCGCCCGCGTGCTCGATCTCGCCACCGAGGCCCGGCCGGCAACCACGGCACCCGGCCCGGCATGTCGCTGGTGTCCGGCCAAGTCCGACTGCGACGACGGCCAGCGCTACCTCAGCGAAGACGAAGACGACCCGGACTGGTAGTCACTCCGTCACTCGCCCCTAGCGAGGCGGAGCCGGCGTGGTTGGGTGGACCTCGGCTGCGGCCGATGGCTCGTACTCGCCCACTTCGATGTCGAGCGCCCGCAGCCGCCCGGTCGCGACCAGCACCGCCGCCACCACGATCAGCACCACGCCGGAGACCACAAAGGTCTCCCGCGGTCCGAACCGGTCGATTGCCTGGCCGAGAATGAGGAGCCCGAGCGGCGTGGCCAGCAACAGGGTCGTGATGTAGACCGAGAGCACCTTGGCCCGAACCGATTCGTCGACCTGAAGCTGGATCGCGGTGTTGAGCGTGGAGGCCGACGCAATGTGGGCCATACCCATCACGAACATGCCGACCAGGGCCAGCCAGAACTCAGGCGCAACGCCGGCCAGCACGATGCCAGCGCCGTAGACCACGAGCGCGTACTGCTGGATCATCGACCGCCGGATCCGCACTGCGGCCCACGCGATGATCGGTGAGGCGATCACCGCGCCGAACCCGGCCGCCGTGAGCATCATGCCGAACCCTGTATCGGGCCGAGCGAAGATGTCTTCGGCCAGCGTCACCGACATCGACTGCCCAGCGAGCCCGAAGAACCCGATCAGGGTGACGGTCGCGATCGCCGTGACGATCCCCGGCCGAGTCCGCACGTAGCCGAGCGTCTCGATGAACTCCCGAATCGGGCGCATGCGACCGGTCGGCTCCGCGTGCACCCGCGGCATGGTCACGATGATGAGCGACACGATGACGGCGAGGTAGGTGACGGTGTTGACCGAGAACGCCCACCCCGGACCCCACTCGCGCACGACGATGCCGCCGAGCAGCGGGCCCAGCAAGCGGGCGACGTTGAACTGAGCGCTGTTGAGCGTGATCGCACTCATCAGGTATTCACGGGGCACGAGCTCGCTGATGAACGCCTGCCATGCCGGCAGGTTGAGCCCTGCCGCCACGCCGGTGCCGATCGCGGCGATGACGAAGGCGCCAGGGGAACGGACGCCCATCGACCACATCACCACGAACGCGACGCTGGCAACGGCCTGCAGCGTCTGGGTGATGATCAAGATGTTGCGGCGGGCGTAGCGGTCGGCCAGCGCACCGGCGAGCGGCCCGAGCAGCGCCGTCGGGATCTGTTGGGCGAATCCGGCCAGGCCGACCCAGGCAGCGCTGCCGTCGGTCAGGTCATAGATGACGAGCGGGATAGCGACCGACTGGAACCAGCGCCCGATATTGGAGATGACGGCGCCGAACCAGACCACGCGGAAGTTGCGGAACCGGAAGGCAGCGAACGGACCCGGCTCGACCCGCGCTGTCTCGCCCCCGTCGCTCCCCGATGCGCTCACCGTCTCACCGTAGAGCGGAGCTGCCAGAATGCGTGCATGGCCCTCATCGAGACCGAAGTACGAGACCGCGTCGGCATCCTGACGCTCAACGACCCCGACAAGCGCAACGCGATCACGCTCGCGATGAACGACGAGATCTCAGCTGTGCTCGACGACTGGGAGACCAACGACGGCGTCGGAGCCATGGTGGTCACCGGTGCCGGCAAGGGCTTCTGCGCCGGTGCCGATCTCGACGACCTGCTCGCCGACCAGGGTGAAGCCGGTATGAAGAAGATCTACGAGGGGTTCCTGCGCATCGCCCACACCCCGCTGCCCACCATCGCGGCAGTCAACGGTGCCGCGGTCGGCGCTGGCTTCAACATGGTTCTGGCCTGCGACATCGTGCTCGCCGCGGCCGAGCGGGCCCGATTCGATTCCCGGTTCCTGCAGATCGCCCTGCACCCTGGCGGCGGTCACACGTGGCGTCTCCGCTCGATCGTCGGACGCCAGACCACCATGGCGATGGTGCTCTTCGGCGAGGTCATCAAGGCCGAACAGGCCAAGGAGCTCGGCATCGTGTGGAAGGTCGTCGACGACGCAACGCTCGTCGACGAAGCGGTTTCTCTCGCAGCGGTCGCTGCAGGGCAGGGCAAGGAACTCAACGCCCGCACCAAGGCATCGATCCTCACGCTCGACACCGTCTCGGAGTCCGACGCGGCTGTCGACCACGAGCTCTGGCCCCAGCTGTGGTCGATGGAACAGGGCGACTTCCGCGATCTGGTCGCTCGGCTCCAGCAGAACATCAGCTCAAAGGGCTGAGCCGCCGACGTGGAGCTCGACATCGATCAGGAGACCGGCCTGGTCCGGCGCGCTGCGCCGAACCCGTATCCATTCGGCTCGAGCCTGCTCACCGACCTCCCCTCTCCTTCTGTCACTGGCGACCCCACCCATCCCGCGCTGATCGACGGCGACCGTGCGTGGAACACCACCGAGCTCTCCCATGCGATCGCCCGCTCCGGCGCAGCGCTCCACACCCTGGGCGTGCGGCCTGGTGACCGCGTCGCCTGGTCGCTGCCGAATTGTGCGGAGCTCCCGATCGGGTTCATCGGCACCCAACTCGCCGGCGGGGTTTGGCTCGGCATCAACCAACCCCTTGCTGCCCCCGAGAAGCGATTTCTGCTCGACGACTCCGGGGCAAGCGTGCTGGTCGCGAGCCAGGAAGTGCTCGACCAGATCGGGCCCGCCGCCGACCGCCGAGACATCACTCCGGAAGAGTGGCAAGCCTTGGTCGGCGAGGCTGATGCCGACGCCGTCCCCCGGCTCGACCGGTCGCCCCACGCGCCCGCCGCGATCGCCTACACCTCGGGAACAACCGGACGCCCGAAGGGTGCCGTCCACAGCCAGCACAACCTGATGTGGCCAGGCCTGGTCACCCTGGAGACTCATCGACCCGCGGCCCACGACCGCCAGGGCACGCCCCTGGCCCACACGATCCTCAACATGTTGGTACTCGGCGTGGTTTCGGCATGGACCCGCGG
>CALKOE010000103.1 GCA_938091985.1 uncultured Acidimicrobiales bacterium
TGAGAATGCGCTGCGAACATGCAGCTTCACACCATGGGACCGGGCGAGCTCCACCGACCGCATGGCCGGTTTCGGACAACCAGTGGCGGTCATCTCGAGCAGTTCGTCGAATGAAATGTGGTCCATCTTGCGAGCATTCGCCACCAGGCGCGGGTCGGTGGTGAACACGCCGGGCACATCGGTGTAGAGCTCGCACGCATCAGCCTCGAGCGCGTGAGCGAGCGCCACGGCGGTGGTATCGGATCCGCCTCGCCCGAAGAAGGTGACGTCGTTCTCGCTCGACACACCCTGCGAGCCGCCGACCACGGGGACCTTGCCGGCTGCGAGGGCTTCCTTGATGCGATGCGGGTTGACATCGAGAATCTTGGCGTTGCGATGGGTGGTGTCGGTGAGGAAGCCGGCCTGGCTTCCCGTGAAGGAGTCGCTCTCCACACCGAGATCGTGCAGGGCCATCGACACGAGGGCGCATGCCTTGCGCTCGCCGCCGGTGATGAGCATGTCCATCTCGCGGCCCGGCTTGGTCTTGGAGACCTGGTCGGCCAGCCGCAGTAGTTCATCGGTCTCTTTGCCCATCGCAGACACGACAAGCACGACCTGGTCGCCCTTCTTGCGACAACGGGCAACGTGGTCGGCAACCTCGCGAATGCGATCCGGGTCGCCGACAGAGGTGCCGCCGAATTTCTGGACGTACAGAGCCACGGCAAAAGGCTACCGCGACGCCACGGAGATCAAGCCGGTACGAATAGCTCGATGCTCCACGACCCGTCGGCTCGGCGTCCGGTGGCCACCGGACGTGCCGCGGTCGGCACCTCCATTGCTGCAGGGTGGTCGCAGAGAAGCACCCGATGGCGCTGATCCACGAACAAGCCCGAATGAGCTGCACCGATGTCGATACCGAGAGATGTAGCTCGTCGCGACAGCTCCTGCGGAACCTGCGTCGGCGCGATGCCTGGCGGCCAGTCGCCCAGTCGCTCCCAGGTCGGCTTGCCTCGCCGATTCCGCAGACCGGCACCGCGGAGACGACGAACCAGCTCTCGGCTGTCGACCGCCGTGGCGCCGAGATCGGCAGCCCGCTCACGGTCGTTTGCATCGATGTCGTAGTGGTCGCCCTGAAAGCCCAGCCGACGCTTCCCTAGGGCCCGAGCGAAGTCGTGGAGTTCGTCATAGGACACGTCGCTCACCATGTGCGCCCAGCGCAGCCCTCGCCATTCCCAACGAGCGTCGTCCACGAGTACGGCCACCACTCGAAGATATCCGCCCCGGCCCGGTCGGCCAGGCGGCCGCGCTCGTGACAAACTCACCCAGTGCACGAGACCGATGCGAGTGAGATCCTGCTGCGGGTCCCCGCGCGGGCTCCCTACGCCCGCATCGTGCGCGTTGGTGCCGCCGCACTCGCGCTCCGCCACGGCATGAGCTTCGGCGAAATCGATGATCTTCGGCTGGCGATCGATGAGGCAATGATTGTTCTGCTCGACGGACTCCCGGACGACCACGACTCCGATATCGATGTTGTCTTCCGCATCACCGACGGACGCTTCGAGCTCGAGGCAACGCGGGGCGAGGGTGAGGATGTCGGCGAAGCCGCCGTGCACCGCTTCGACGCGATCGCGAGCGGGCTCGTCGACGACTACGACATCGACCCGAGCCACGCGTGGCTCAGATTGCGAAAGACGCCGGCCGATCCCGACGAGGACGACTGAGGGTCAAGGCAGAGTCTCGGCAGCGAGATGCCGCTGCTTCAGCGACCGCTCGACCCGAAGCCCGAATCGCCCCTGACCGTTTCGTCGAGCACGTCGACCTCGACGAAGTTCACATTCCCGACGGCCTGCACCACAAGCTGAGCGATCCGTTCGCCACGAACGATCTCGAACGGCACAGTGGGGTCGAGATTGACCATGCAGACCTTGAGCTCACCCCGATAGCCACTGTCGACCAGCCCAGGGGTGTTGAGCACGGTCACACCGTGTTTGAATGCAAGACCGCTACGGGGCTGCACAAAACCGGCGTAGCCCTCGGGCAAGGCGATGGCGATACCGGTGGGAACGATTGCACGGCCACCGCCCGGCGCCAGGGTGACGCCCTCACGAGCGACGAGGTCGACGCCGGCGTCGCCGTCCTTGGCGTAGGCCGGCAAGGGCAGGTCCGGGTCGAGTCGGAGAACGGGAAGATCGATCACGACTCGACCCTATCCAGCGGGTCTAGCCTGGCCCGATGCTCGCCTGGATGGATCTCGAGATGACGGGGCTCGACCCCGCACGCCACACGATCGTGGAGATCGCCACGATCCTCACCGACGACAATCTCGAGCTGATCGCCGAGGGTCCCGACCTGATCGTCCACGCGACCGATGCCGAACTGGCCGAGATGGACGACTTCGTGACCAACATGCACACCCGCAGTGGACTGCTCGAGAGGATCACCGCGTCGACCGTCAGCCTCGAGGAGGCGGGCGCGCAGACGATGGCATTCCTTCGTGAACACATCCCCGAGGAGCGCTCCGTGCCGCTCTGCGGCAACTCGATCGGCACCGACCGTCGGTTTCTCGCCACCTTTCTCCCCGAGATCGAAGAGTTCCTCCACTATCGATCTGTCGACGTCTCGACGCTCAAAGAGCTCGCCCGACGCTGGCATCCCGAAGCATTCGCATCCGCGCCGAAGAAGGCCGGCGGCCATCGCGCCCTCGACGACATCCGCGAGAGTCTTGATGAACTTCGTCATTACCGCGCCGCCCTTTTCGTGAGTTCGCTCCCACCCCAATAGGGTGCCCGGGTGCCCGAACCCGTCTATTCGAAGCAGGAACAGGAACCCGCCTCAGAAGAGGTGATCGAGGTTGCCCGCGGCGTGCTGCGGCTGCAGCTGCCGATCTCGATGCCTGGACTCGGCCACGTCAACACCTACGCGCTCGAAGACGAACGGGGCTTCGCTCTCGTCGACCCCGGACTTCCTGGCCCCGAATCGTGGGCGGCGCTCATGCAACGGCTGAAGACGGCCGGAATTCCGCTCGAACGGGTGCACACCACAATCGTCACACACTCGCACCCCGATCACTTCGGTGGCGCCGACCAACTGGCTGAAGAGGCCGGCGCTGAGGTCCTCACCCACGAGTCGTTCCGTTCGCTGGTCTCAGATACCAACGACGACATCGACATGGATCTGCTCGATGCCGACGAGGACGAGCTCGTCGAGCTCTGGAAGCGAAAGTTCTCATCGTTCGAGCCGACCCCGTGGGGCACCACCCGCGAGCCGCCACCCGACGACGCCATTCGCCGCTGGATCACGATGGGCGAGGGCGGCCACCGCCGTTTCCGGGGCCCCGAGCCGACCATTCGCGTCGCCGACGACGAGGCAGTCCGCCTGGCGGGCCGAGACTGGTTCGCCGTTCACACCCCTGGCCACACCACCGATCATCTGTGTCTCTACGACCCCGAAGACGGCGTGTTGCTCGCAGGCGACCACGTGCTTCCCACCATCACGCCC
>CALKOE010000104.1 GCA_938091985.1 uncultured Acidimicrobiales bacterium
CTGTGTGATCCAGGCTCACGATCCCCGTGATGTCGAAGTCGGCCGTCATCTGCAGCGGGCGAGCACCCTGACCAGTCATGTCGCTGGCGTAGGCAAGCATCGATGCATGCAGGTGCGCGTCGTCCGGCAGCGGCCGGGCGAAGCGCATCCAACGGCGCGCTGATGATGCAAGGAATCCGTCGTCGGCCGCCTCAGTCGGCCCGACATCGGCACCCTCCCAAGGGTCACCGCCGCTCTCGACCTCGAGGTCGTCGGGCCGAGGAACGTCAGCGGGCAGACCACGGCCGTACTCGAAGTCGCTCGGCCCTCCCGGCGCCGTGAACGAGGCGATCATCGAGAAGAACGGCCGCCCCTCCTGGGTGCCGTCGAGGCGACGATGCGCAAACGAGCGACCGTCGCGCATGGACGTGACCTCGTAGTCAGCCGCGGGGCCCGCCCGCAGAGCGGACAGGAAGTAGGCGTGGAGTGAGTGGATCTCGAATCCGTCGGGAGCACGTTGCGTGATGGCGCTCGTGGCCTGGCCGAGAACGAATCCGCCGAAGAGCGTCGGGCCGAACCAGTCGGGCGTCTCGCCGACAAAGCCGCTACTCCCCTCCTTGGCGGGAAGGCGGGCCAGCGTCTCTGCGACATAGTCGTCGATCGTCATCTCATCGTCGGTCACGGGCCGGATCGTAGAGGTACCGTGGATGCCATGGAGCCGGTTTTCGCACTGCAACAGGCAGTTCACTACCTCGACCGCGAACTCGCGCCGAGTCAGAAGATCCGCGCGTTCCAGAAGGCGATCGACGTCGTGGTAGAGGTCGGACCGACCGAGATCGCGGCACGAGCGGCCGCCGGCACGCTGACCGACCTCGATGGAATCGGGAAGTCCACGGCCGAGGTGATCGTCGATGCATTCGACGACAAGCCCGACGGCTATCTCGCTCGACTCGATGAACGGAGCCGCATTCCGATCGGCGAAGGAGCGCCGATCCTCGCTGCGCTTCGCGGCGATTGCCACGCCCACACCACCTGGTCCGATGGCGGTGCACCCCTGCGCAACATGGCAGAGACCGCGATCGGTCTCGGCCACGAGTGGATGGTGATCACGGATCACTCGGCTCGCCTCACGATCGCCCATGGCTTGAACGAACAGCGCCTCGTGTGGCAGCTCGACGAGATCGAGAAGCTCAACGAAGAGCTCGCACCGTTCCGGATCCTGACCGGCATGGAGGTCGACATCTTCGAGGACGGCAGCCTCGACCTGGCCGACGGGATGCTCGCCCGCCTCGATCTGGTCGTCGCGAGTGTCCACTCGAAGCTCAAGCTCCCCCACGACGAGATGACCAAACGCATGGTCATGGCAATCGCCAGCCCCCACACCGACGTATTGGGGCACTGCACCAACCGCAAGCTCGTCGGACGAGGACGACCGCCGTCGGAGTTCGATCCGGAGATCGTGTTCGCCGCGTGCGCCCAGTTCGATACAGCAGTCGAGATCAACTGCCGTCCTGAGCGTCAGGACCCTCCCGAGGAGCTGCTCGAGCTCGCTCTCGAGTGGGAGTGCAAGGTCGCCATCAACACCGATGCGCACGCGACCGGCCAGCTCGAATGGCAACCGTTCGGCGCTGACAAGGCCGTGCGTTGTGGGGTCCCGGTGGACGACATCGTCAACACCTGGAGCGCCGACGAGGTCCTCGCCTGGACCGCGTCACACGCCGCCTGATCCCGACCGTACGCAAATCGCCCCGATGCCGGTATCGTTTTCGGCATGTCGAAGCGCACGCAGAAGAAGAAGATGAAGGCTCGTCGCAGCAAGGCCAACCACGGCCGCAAGCCCAACATGGGCCGCAACAGCTGATTCCCTCGGTTCCAGGCTGCATCAGGCCTGCAACCGAACCGTAGACACCGCCGGCTGCTCCCGGCGGTGTTCGTCGTTTTCGCCTCAGATGCGAGTGATGCCGGCGTCGGTCGCCTTCAGCGTTCGCCCGGGGCGGGCATTGGTGACCTGGTCGTGTTCGACCGTCACCTCGCCCGCTTTCACGGTGTAGAGGTAGCCCTCCACATGCTGCAGAAGCCGCCGCCCACCAGCGGGCAGGTCGTGGGCCATGTGGGGCGTGTGGAGCGTGAGGTTGGCGTGATCGATCACGTTGACGTCGCCGAGCATTCCGGGGGCAAGGACGCCACGGTCGACCATTCCGTAGGTTCGGGCGGTGGCCTGCGTCTGCTTGTGGACCACGAGTTCGACCGGCAACTGCTCGCCACGAGTGCGATCACGTGTCCAGTGAGTGAGCATGTAGGTGGGCATCGACGCATCACAGATCAGACCGCAGTGGGCGCCGCCGTCGGAGAGCCCCATGATCGAGGCGGGATGCGCGATCATCTCGCGGATCGCCTCGTGGTCGTGATCGACATAACTGCCGAGCGGCATGAAGATCATCGCCTTGCCGCCGTCGGCCGCCATCCAGTCGTAGAGCACCTCTTGCGGCGTGCGACCCTCTCGAGCCGCGACTGCCGCACAGCTGGTCTCGGACCGGGGCTCGTAGTCGGGCACACCGCCCAAGGGATACATCTGGTCGAAGTTGTTGGCGAGGTAGTTGATGAACGCGTGCTTCGTCGACGGCTCTTCAGAGAGCAGGCGCGTCCGGAACTCGAGATCGCTCCACTTCGCCACGAGCGCCTCGTGGGGCAGGTCCCAAATCTCTCGATATGAGGGGTGAGCCCGGAAGGGATGAAAGGAGCTCTGCAACCCATAGAGCAGGCCCGTGGGGCGGGTGGCGACCTGGGGGACGATCATCGGACCGTTCTCCATCTGAGCGGAATCGGCGGCCATGGCGTCGCGGTAGCCGAGCGGGCTGCCCGGGTCCTGCGCCAGCGTGTAGGTGCACGGCACGCCGGTCGCCGCCAGGTGCTGCAGCCACGGCCAGTCCGCTTTCTGATGAACGCGGTCGCTCACGAACTGGAACAAGCCACGCCCGACTGCCTTCAGCTCATCACCGATCGCCATCAGCTCCTCGTCGGGCGAAAACGTGCCCGGCTCGTAGCCGTGCTTCGAGCGGTGCTGAATCGTGCGACTGGTGGAGACGCCGAGGGCGCCTTCCCGAACGCCATCGGCCATCACGCGAGCGATCTCGGCGATCTCGCTGGGCGACACGTCGTAGTCGTGGGCTCGGTCTCCAAGCACGTAGGCACGCACGGCGGCGTGGGGCACCGTGGTCCCGAGATCGAGTGTGCGGTGCATCCCCGACAGCGAGTCGATGTATTCGCCGAACGTCTCCCAGTCCCACGAAATGCCCTCGGCGAGCGCAGTGCCCGGGATGTCCTCGATGGCCTCCATCAGCTCGATCAGGAACTCCTGACCGCCCGGACGCACCGGCGCGAAGCCGACCCCACAGTTGCCCATGACTGCGGTGGTGACACCGTGGTTGACCGACGGCATCATCACCGGGTCCCAGCTGGCCTGACCGTCGTAGTGGGTGTGGATGTCGACGAAGCCTGGGGTGACGAGTGCACCGTCGGCATCGATCTCGCGCCGACCCGTGTCGTCGACCTCGCCCACCGCAGTGATCACCTCGCCGTCGATCGCGATATCCGCAGTGCGAGGCGCACCCCCGGTGCCGTCGACGACCTTGCCACCACGGATCACGAGATCATGCATCGCGACAGTGTCGCAGATCCGATCGACCGTGCGACACTGGAGTCGTGCTCGTATTCGACGGCGACTGTGGCTTCTGTACCTCTTCGGCCCGATGGATCGACGCGCGCCTCCCCGAGGGCGTCCCGGTCGAACCCTGGCAATCCCTCGATCTCGGCGAGCTCGGCCTGACCGAGGCCGACGTGACCACCGCGGCCTACTGGGTCGACGCAAGCGGCAAGGCTCACCGCGGCCACATGGCCATCGGCCACTCCCTGATGACTGCCGGCGGACTCTGGGGCATCATCGGCCGCGTGATCATCACGCCGCCGATCTCGTGGCTCGCCAAAGCGGGCTACGCCGTTGTTGCGAAGTATCGCTACAAGTTGCCGGGCGCCACCGACGCGTGCCGGCTGCCCAACTGAGTCGACGAGCAGGCGTCAGTCGCGGGGCCACACCGGGTCGCGCTTCTCGACGAACGCCGTCATTCCCTCTCTCATCTCGGCATTCATGATCGAGCGATGAAAGACCCGGGCGTCGTGCGGGCGGAGCTGGCGGTTGATGTCGTCCTTGATCACTGCCCGGCTGCGCGGCGCGCCTGCAGCCACGTTCGCGACGAGGCGATCGACCGCCGCGTCGAACTCGTCGTCGGAAGCAACCTCTTGCACGAGCCCGAGCTGCATCGCTCGCTCGGCGTCGAACGCCTCCATTGCGAACATGATCCACTTGGCGTTGCCGAGGCCGACCCAGTCGGCCAGGCGGGTCGCCATGAACACGTCGGGCGCGCCACGCAGAAGTTCTGGGGCCCGGAATCGAGCTGATGCGGTGGCGATCGAGAAGTCGCAGTGCAGCATCAGGTCGAGACCACCGGCGTAGCAAAGCCCGTTCACGGCAGCGACCACGGCCGCCGAACATCGCTCGAGGTGGCGGAACGGGAAGTGATCGGTGGGGTCCCACTCCGCGGCGAGAGTCGAGTCGTCGATCGAGTTGCCGGCCATGTCGCCGCCGACACAGAACACGTCGTCAGTGCCGGTGATGAGCAGCACGTCGATGTCGGCCTCTTCGTCCGCGAGGATCGCCGCCCGCTTGACTCCCCGGTACATGTCCTGGGTCATGGAGTTTCTGCGCTCCACTCGGTCGATGCGCACTCGCAACACATGATCCGCGTAGGA
>CALKOE010000105.1 GCA_938091985.1 uncultured Acidimicrobiales bacterium
GCCGTGGCGCGTAGTGGTGGGCCTGCTCGAGGTCGGCGGCTGCGCAGACGATGCCCTTGCAACCGGCCTCAGCTGCCACCATCACACGCTTGGGCATGATGTGTTCGGGTGCATCGGCATCGCTCGTGAGCACCGTGATCGCCAGCGAGACGGGCGGCTCGAGACCGGCGTTGCGAGCACCCTCTTCGAGGCCCTGCACTCCGGCTTGGAGCATCTCGACGCCACCGTGGGCATGCATCGTGAGGTACTCGACGCCGAGCGCACCGAGCACGCGGGCGGACTTGCCGACGGTGGTCGGGATGTCGTGGAGCTTCAGATCAAGGAAGACGCGATAGCCCAGGTCGGCGATCGCACCGATCGCTTCGGGGCCGGCCGCGCTGTAGAGCTCGAGGCCGATCTTGGCCACGCCGAAGTGGTCTTTCAGCTGACGACCGATCCGGATGGCGGCCACCAAGTCGTCGACGTCGAGCGCCAGGGCGAGCTTGCTGCGGATATCGGCGTCGATTGCGTCAGCCATGAGCTGCTCCGATCAGTTCGGCGACATCGGCCACACCATGCCGGTCGCACCATTTCGAGAATTCTTTGAGGATCCGCCGAGGGGCTCGAGGATCCGCGAACGTTGCTGTGCCCACTTCAACCGCTGAGGCCCCGGAGAGCAGGAACTCTACGACATCGGTCCCGCTCGCTGTGCCACCCACACCCACGATGGGCAGGTCGGGGGCCGCCTCGTGCACGTCGTAGACGGCACGCACGGCCACCGGATGCATGGCCGAACCACTGAGACCGCCCTTCTTCGCTCCGAGCACGGGGCGTCTGGTCTCGGTGTCGATGACCATCCCGAGCAGGGTGTTCGTGAGCACCACGGCCTCGGCGCCGGCCTCGTGCGCGGCGACGGCGATCTCCGGCAAGTCGGCGGCATTGGGACTGAGTTTCGCCCAGCGCGGACGTCGGCATCCCGCCGTGGCGGCGATGGCCTCACGGGTCGATGCCGCAGAATGGGCAAACATCTTGCTGCGATCTTCGAGGTTCGGGCACGACACGTTGACCTCGACTGCCACCACTCCCGCGGGCGCATTGGCCAGGGCCTCGGCGGCCTCGTGATAGTCCTCGATCGAGTTGCCCCAGATACTGGCGACCACGGTGGCTCCGGTGGCAAGCAGGTCGGGCAACTCGTGTTCGAGCCAATGAGGCACGCCCTTCCCTTGGAGCCCGACGCTGTTGATCATCCCGGACGCGGTGGGGTGCACACGCGGCGACGGATTACCGGCCCACTCCCCCGCCTTCATCGATTTGACCACCACAGCACCGAGCTCGGCGGGCTTCATGTAGCGGGCGAATTCAGCGCCATAGCCGGCGGTGCCCGACGCGGTGAGCACCGGGGTCCGAAGCCGGACCGAACCGACCGTGGTCGCCAGGTCGGTCACGAGCCTTCGAGTTCCCCGCCGCCGAACGACGCCGGGGCGGTGATGCCCTGGTGGTACTCCTGAAGGCTCCGCACTGCGAGCGGGTGGGTCTTCCAGTCGCGCATGCCGTTTGCCGCAGCCACCGCGGCTGCACCGGTGGTGAGCAGCGGCACATTGGCCAAGCCCGCCGCGGCACGGATGTGTTCGCCATCAGTGCGCGGCCCGCGGCCTCGTGGCGAGTTGACGACCATCTGAACCTTGCCGTCCTGGATCAACGAGACCGCGTCGACACCCTCGGCCTCCACGTCGGCCAGTTTCGCCACATTGATCGCGACCTCGATGCCTTCGGCCCGAAGGCTCGCGGCAGTGCCGCTGGTCGCGGCGATGTCGAACCCGAGCTCACGGAACCCCTTTGCCGCGGTGATGCCGACCACCTTGTCGCGATCTGCCAACGACATGAAGATCGTGCCCGACTCCGGAAGCCGTGTGCCGGCGCTGAGCTGTGACTTCACGAATGCGAGACCGGGTGTGAGGTCGATTCCCATGACCTCGCCCGTCGAACGCATCTCCGGTCCGAGCACTGCATCGGCCTCGGGGAATCGGTTGAACGGAAGCACGGCTTCCTTCACGGCGAAGTGGTCGCCCACGACGCGGTCGCGCAGCAGGCCTTCGGCGCGGAGCTCCTCGAGCGTGGCACCGACCATGACGCGGCTGGCGATCTTGGCGAGCGGAACGCCGGTGGCCTTGGCCACGAACGGGACTGTGCGGCTCGCTCGTGGGTTGGCCTCGATCACGAAGACCTGGTTGGCCTTCACGGCGTATTGCACGTTGATCAAGCCCTTCACGTCGAGCGCTTCGGCGATCCTGAACGTGTATTCCTCGATGACGGCCACCGTCTCGGCGCTGAGCCGGTTCGGCGGGATCGAGCACGCGGAGTCGCCGGAGTGCACCCCGGCCTCTTCGACATGCTCCATGACCGCGCCGATCACGGCGGCGCCGGTGTGGTCGCGGATCGCGTCGACATCGACCTCTGTGGCGTCCTCGAGGAAGCGGTCGACGAGGACCGGGCGCTCGGCGCTAAGGCCGCCCTCCGTGCCGAGCGATCCGAATCCGGCGAGTGCGGCCATGGCGCGGGTGAGGTGGTCGTCGTCGTAGACGATCTCCATGGCCCGACCGCCGAGCACATAGGAGGGACGCACGAGCGCCGGATAGCCGATGCGACCCGTGATCTCGAGCGCCTTTTCGATGTCGACTGCAGTGCCACCAGCCGGCTGTGGGATCTCGAGGCGGGCACACAACGCGTTCCACTGCTCGCGGTCTTCAGCAAGATCGATCGATGCCGGCGACGTGCCGAGCACCAGCTCGGGTGGGAGACGATCGGCCAGCTTCAGCGGCGTCTGACCGCCGAGCGAGACGATGACGCCGAGCGGTTGCTCGATCTCGATGATGTCCATCACGTCTTCGTAGGTGAGCGGCTCGAAGTAGAGCCGATCGGACGTGTCGTAGTCGGTCGACACCGTCTCGGGATTGCAGTTGATCATCACCGTCTCGTAGCCGGCATCACGCAAGGCGAAGCTGGCGTGGACACAGCAGTAGTCGAATTCGATTCCCTGCCCGATCCGGTTGGGCCCGGACCCGAGAATGATCACCTTGTCGCGGTCGCTCGGACGGACCTCGTCGGTGTCCTCATACGTCGAGTAGTGGTACGGCGTAGTCGCCTCGAACTCGGCGGCACAGGTGTCGACCGTCTTGAAGGTGGTCTTCACTCCGAGGGCCAGCCGTGCGGCGCGCACCGCTGCTTCCTCGCTGTCCCAGAGGTAGGCGAGCTGCGCATCGCTGAAGCCGAGCTGCTTGGCCCGCTTCCAGCTGCGCTTCGTCATGGCCGCCATACCGACTTCGGCCAGGTGAGCACGTTCTTCGGTGATGATCAGCATCTGGTCGAGGAACCAGGGGTCCACCCAGGTGGACGCATAGATCTCATCGACCGACATGCCTCGCCGGAGCAGGGCTTCGAGCTGGAACGGGCGATCGGGAGTGCCCAC
>CALKOE010000106.1 GCA_938091985.1 uncultured Acidimicrobiales bacterium
GAATGTGTAGAACACGACTCCCAGGAGCATGAGCCGCAGCGTCGAGCGTCTATCGAGACTTCGGATCTCGGCGCGACGAGTTCGGCTCGTCGAGACCACGATGAGGAGCACTGTTGCAGCGAGCCCGTAGCGAAGCCCCGCGAACGTGATCGGCGCGAGCGCTTCGTCGTCGAGCCCGTTGCGGATCAGGATCCACGACGAGCTCCACAGCACCGTGACGCCCATAGCCGTCCAGAGCGCGACGAGATGGCTGGGTCGAGACATTGCTGGTCGAATGGTGCCGATATCTCCACTCCAGGCTCTTGTCCCATGAGGTGCGAGCCCGAATATGTGGGGCCTTCCGTGGCGCTCGGTCCAGACCCCGCAAAAGCGGACGGAACCCTAGCCACCCTTCAATCGGTGTCCCGACGCTACACCCGCGAGCGACGCGGGTTCGGTCTCGTCAACCAAGTGGGCCGCCCGGGGCTCGAACCCGGCACCTTGGGATTAAAAGTCCCCTGCTCTAACCCGATGAGCTAGCGGCCCATCGGCGAGGTTATCGCTACGAGAGAGGGGTCGATGCTTCGTTCTCGTCGGTGGTGTCGCGCAAGTCGACGATGTCTCGCTCGCGGCCGACGGCCTTGGCGTAGATCTCGATGAACTCGTCGGCCACCGTCTCGAGCGAGGCTGCGGTCTGGTGCCGAAGCGCACGGGCGTGGCGAGTCTCGGGCGTGCCGTGAGGGAGGCCGGAAGCGATGGCCGCTCGCACGACTTCTTCGGGGGTGGTGCACCCCCGACCGTCGTCGCTGGCAATGATCTCGGTGCCGCCGATCGAGGTGGAGAACACCGGGAGACCGGTGGCCAGCGCCTCGAGAATGACGAGGCTGAAGCCTTCGCCGAGCGACGGGACGACGAGCGAATCGGCGGCACCCATCAGACGAGAGATTTCGTTGCGCCAACCGAGCAGCTGGATGCGATCGCTACACAGGTTTTCGATGGGGTCACGCAGGCTGCCGTCACCGATGAACACGAGTCGGTCTTTGGTGTCGGCGTGCTTCTTCCACGCGGTGGCCAGCGCCAGCTGGTTCTTACGATGGCTGAGTTCTCCCACACAGATGTGGATGCGCTCGGCCTTGCCCCAGCCGTGTTCGAGACGGGTCTCGAGTCGTTCCTTTTCGACCATGGGCTCGAAGCCGGTGAGATCGACGATCGGGCGAACCCGTTCGGCCTGGCGGGCGTTGGGGGCTTCGGCCGCCTCGTGCTCGCTGAGTGTGAGCAAGGTGTGGGTGCGACGGTCGAGGCGACGTTCGATTGCCTGAACGGCCCGCTTCACGCTCTTGCGGCGAGTGGAGAGGTGGCCCCAGCCGTGGGGCTGGTAGATGACCGGCACGTCGAGGCGCTTCAGGCGGCTGGCGACGCCGGCGAACGTGGCGTGTGCGTGCACCAAGTCGATCTTCTCGAGGCGGACGATGTCGCGAAGCTCTTTGGCCACGGCGTTGGCGTCGCGGGGGCCGCGGTTCCACGGGAGCTTGACCACTCGGGTCGGCCAATCGGCAAAGTCCCAGGTCTGGGCCTCGCTGGTGAGCACGAACTGCTCGATCCCGCGGTCGGAGAGCTCACGGCCGAGCTCGTTGCTCGTACTCAGGAATTCGACCGTCGGGCTGACCAGGTCACGCCCATGTTGCCGTCCCTTGGCAACTACACGGGCTGGGGTCGCAGTAAGCGCTGGAAGAACTGAATCAGCCGAGTTCGGCTGATTCGATTTCGAGCAGGCGTTGGAAGTTGGCGCGCAACTCGTCGCGCCGACTGCGGTCATTCGCCAAGTTGATCAACTCGTGAGGGTCCTCTTCGAGGTCATACCACTCGTGGTCGTGGTCCTCGAACGCGGCATCGACGTCGAACAGTTTGGGTGACTCCGAGGGTCGGCCATCTCGCTCGATTCCTCCGCCCACGCCGTAGTAGCGGGCGTATTTGGTCCGACCGTCGAAGAACCCCCGCACTGCGTAGCGCACACTGCGGATGAGTGGCGACTGGGCGCTGTCCTGGCTGAAGAGCACATGGTCGCGAGGCGATGCGGCCGGGTCAGCCAGCGCAGGTCGGAGGTCGACGCCGGACAGCGACGGCGTGTCGTCGGTGTCGACTCCACCGAGGGCGCAGAGCGTGGCCGCGAGGTCGACGTGGGTTGCGATCGCGTCAGTACTGGACCCCGGCTGGGTGATGCCCGGCGCCTTGATGGTCAGCGGAACCCCCATCACTTCTTCGTAGACACACGGCAGCTTGGCTCGCAGCCCATGAGCGCCACAGGCGTCACCGTGGTCCGAGGTGTAGGCGATGACGGTGTCGTCGTAGAGGCCGAGGTCGTCGAGCGTGCCGAGCAGTTCGCCCAGATTCTGGTCGAGCTCTTCGTGTAGATACGCGTAGTAGTCGAGCTGGCGGAGCCACGAGCGTTCGTCGGCGAGGTCCATCGTGCCCACGAAGTGCTCATGGTTGCGGACCTGGCGCCACGCGCGCTGGATCTCCGGCTTGGTGTGGAGATCGTCGTGGAAGTTCTCGGGCAGCGAGTCGAAG
>CALKOE010000107.1 GCA_938091985.1 uncultured Acidimicrobiales bacterium
GGGCGTCGACGCGGCCACCAATGAGGACCCCTTCGTGAACCCCGACTGGCTGCGACTCCGGGCCCGTGACTATGTCGGTCCCGCCGGCGATCCCGCGGGCCCGCTGGCATCGGTGATCAACGCCGACCTCGGCGGCTTGCCACCGATGCTGCTCCAGACGGGCGAGGTCGATCCGTGCCTCCCCGGCGCTGCGGTGTTGGCAGCGGCGGTCGGTGATCGTGCAACGGTCGACGTGGTCCCCGCAGTGGCCCAGGGCTTCCAGGGCATGGGGACCCACATTCCCGAAGTCGCCGTCGCATGGCAGACCGTGGGTGCGTGGATCGACGATCAGGTTCCGCCCGCCGCCTGAGGCTCGGCTAGGGGCGCATCAGGACGATCGCCTCGCCACCGTTGAGCGTGACGCTGGAGACCGATGTGCCGTCCTGTCGTATCCAGGTCTGGTCGAGTTCGACCGTCACCTGGTCGGCGCGAGGTTCGTTCATGATCACCAGGCCATCGGTGAACTCGCGCTGGATGGTGGCGTCGACGACCTCTCGGGGTCCCATGGCATGACCGATGTCGATGTCGAACCCGGCGAAGAAGTTGTCGGGTGAGACGAGGTCCCAGCTCTCGGTGGAGATGAGGTCGTTGCCATCGTTGATGAGGAAGTAGCCGGCGAGGTTGAACCACTGCTCGTTGAGGGTGTCGGCGTGGGTGTCGAGCAAGGCAACGTTGGCGCCGAGTTCGTGAACTCGATCGATGTAGGCCATGAAGGTCTGCATCCCGAACTTCGATGTGCCGGCCTTCAGCCCGGGATCGTTCATGCCTCTCTCGAGGTGGATCACGTCGGCTGCTTCGATCTGGCGGCGGATCTTGCTGTTGCCGAGTTCGGGCGAGTCGGCGTACCAGATGGCGTTGTGCCAGATCTGGATGTCGGGGAAGGCCTCGCGCACTGTCTCGACGAAGTCGACGACATTGCTGCGCCAGACTCCCTGCGTCATCGGCGCGCCGGTCTGCGGGTCGATCGGGATGACCGGGTTGCCGTTGACGTCGCCGATCCGCCAGATGAGGTTGACGTCATCGATGTAGAGCCCGGTGTAGCCGCGGTCGACGAACTCCTGCACGCCGGCGATCCAGTCGGCCACGAACTCGGGGTTGCCGAGGTCAGCGGCGTACTGGGGGCACCCGTTGCTGCAACCGAAGGGGATGTAGGTGGGGTTGCCGGCGCTGTCGCGAAGGACCCATTCGGGGTGCTCGGTGAAGCGTGAGTCCTTTTCCGGATCAACCTTCATGGCGTAGGCGTCGCGGTACACCACGGCGTCGGAGAAGTCATCGAGCCGGTTGTCCCAGTAGGGCTCCCACACCACCATGGACTCGTAATTCTCGTTCATGAAGTCCCAGTGCTGGCCCTCGGAAGTCCATTCGTTGAAGGGCTTCTTGGCGAAGACGAAGACGTTGGGGTCGCCCTCGTTACAGGCCGAGGCGAAAACGGCCAGAGCGAGGACCAAAGTCAGGGTGCGAACTGCACGCCGGAGGCGGCTGAGCCGCGTGGTGCGGGGGTTCATGGGGTGCATGGGGAGATCCCGATCAAGAGATGACGTGCCGGCCCAGCGCGTGAACACACTAGGCCAGTTGTGGACTCCAGTGGTGTCGTCGGGTACTGCAGCCGACTTGAGTCATTTGACCTGAATCATGAGGTCTTTCGGCCTTGTCAGGTCGATTCCGGGCGGTCGGCTTGATGGTCGCCGGGCTGGGGGGTCACCGTGATGATCTTCACCATGCCCGGCGTCTCGAATCGGTGCCACGTGTTCGCCGGGACGATGATGAGGCCGGCCGGACCCAGGAGATGCGCGATCTCTTCACCGTCGATGAGGAGCACGATCGTCGTCTCGCCGCCGACCACGGCCACCACCTCGTCGGCAGGGTGGCGTTCCCACTCACTGGCGCCCTCACCCCAGTGTCCGACGTAGACGCCGCCGTCGCGAGATTGCGCGATCTCGGCGAAGGCATCGGCCCGTTCTTCTTCGGTTGAGGTGGGTGTCCGGCCTCGGAGGGGAGTGAGACGGTCGATCTCGCTCAGGATCGAGACGGGACGAGGAGGGTTGTCAGGAACCATGCCGCGACGCTAGGCGGAGAGGGCTGCCTTCATCGCACGGCGGTTCTTGCGCAGGATGCGTTCGGTGTAGCCGTTGTTCTCGTCGCGCCCACCGAGGACCAACTCGAGCGCCGCCTGGAAGGGGATGCTGTTGTCGAGATCGGCGGCCATCGGCTGGTAGTCGGCGTCGTCGGCATTCTGTGTGTCGACCTGTGCGGCCATGCGGCCCATCGCCTCTCGGACCTGGTCCTCGGTGAGCACACCGTGGTGCAGCCAGTTGGCGACGTGCTGGCTCGAGATGCGCAGCGTGGCGAGGTCTTCCATGAGGCCGACGTCTTCGATGTCAGGAACGGTGGAGCAGCCGACGCCGATGCCCACCCAGCGAACGATGTAGCCGAGGATCGACTGACTGTTGTTGTCGAGTTCGGTCTGGACCTGGTCGGCGCTGAGGTCGCGGTCGAGCAGAGGGATCGTCGTGAGGTCCTCGACCGGTCGGGGCGGGCGCGAGAGCAGCTCTTCTTGTCGGGCCGCGACGTTGACGTCGAAGTAGTGGGTTGCATGCAGCGTGGCCGCGGTTGGCGACGGGACCCAGGCACACGTGGCGCCGGCCGACGGGTGGCCGACTTTCGTCTCCAGCATCTCTGCCATCTCGGATGGCTTGGCCCACATGCCCTTGCCGATCTGGGCACGGTTCTGGAGACCGCAGGCCAGACCGGTGTCGACATTGGCGTCTTCGTAGGCGAGCAGCCAGGTGGCGCCCTTCATTTCGCCCTTGGGCAGGACAGGGCCGGCTTCCATGTCGGTGTGGATCTCGTCGCCGGTGCGATCCAAGAACCCGGTGT
>CALKOE010000108.1 GCA_938091985.1 uncultured Acidimicrobiales bacterium
CGGGAGGATGTTGTGGATCACGCTGTGGTTGTGGTCGAACACGTCACGCAGCGTCTCGAGGTGAGCCGTGAGCGCCCGTCGGCTGAGTTGGACGCCCTTCGGTGCTCCAGAGGAACCACTGCTGAAGATCACGAGGGCCACGTCTTCGGGATCAACGTCGCGGGGTGCGATTGGCTCGTGTGCGGCGAGCACGGCCGGGTAGCCATCGGTCGGCGATGGAGGTCCCACGAGCGCTCGTGACCGGCACGACCTGGCGGGCGCTGTGGCCGTCACCGATCCGTTCGATCACTTCGTGGTCCGCAACGATCACCCCGACCTTGAGACGCTCGAGAGCCGACGAAAGTTCGCCCGTGGTGGCCGAGGGGTCGAGGGGGACGAAGCAGTAGCCGGCGAGCAGCACACTGAGCGAAAGGCGGCACAGTTCGACCAAGTCACCGGTGATTCCGACGACCACCTCGTCGTCGGAGATTCCATGTGAGTCGAGCCATGAGGCGCTGCGGCCCACGGCGTCGCGGAGATCGCCGTAGGTGAGGCGCAGACGGTCGGTGATCACGAACGGTGTGCTGTCTGGCCGGGCCCGTTCGTCCCATGCGTCGCTCCACGTCGGCATCGGTCAGTGACTCCCCGGCGCGTCGTTGAGTTCGACCCGGGCCGGTACGGCATCAGCTCCGAGGTGGTCTCGGACCAACGATCGGAGTTCGATCTCGAGTTCTCCGGAAGCCCCTGCGACGGCCTCGATTCGGGCCACCGCCCGGCCAAGCGAGTCCGGGACGATCTCGACACTCACGACGTGGTCATGCCCCTCGAGGACCGCTGCGATCGCCTCACCGTCGACGATGCGCCCAGCGGCCGTCTTGACCTGTGAGTCTCGTCGTCCCAGCAGTTCGATCGAGCCATCGTCGTGCGACCGGGCGAGGTCCCCGGTGAAGACCCAGCCGTTGCGCTGGTCGACGCCGGTCGTGCCGGAGATGTAGCCCGAGAACATTCCGGGTCCGCACACCGCCAGTTCCCCGACGTGACCGGCTTCGAGCGGCTGATCGTTGTCATCGAGGATGCGCACAACGGCGCCGAGTGGGCGGCCGATCCGTCCATCGGTCGCGGCGGCGTCGTCTGACCTGCCGATGCACACTCCGCCGGTCTCCGTCAGGCCGTAGTAGTCGCGCACCGGTATGCCCCAGGTGGATGACACCGTTGCGGCATCGTCGGGTTCGAGTAGGCCGCCGGTGGAGAGGAGCAGTCGCAATCGGCCGAGGCCCGTCACCCGGCTGCTGGCGCTCGCGAACGCCGAGATGAAGACGGGGCCGGCGGCGACGACATCGACGGCTGACCGTCGAATGAGATCAGCTGCGGCGAGCGGACCGCCGCCGTCCGGGTTGACCGGAACGACGATGGTGGCGCCCGAGCGCATTGCTGCGACGCACGGGTTACGCAGACCGGACATCGTGTCGGGATCTGCGACCGACCAGAGACGCTCGCCAGGCTTGAGGTCGGCAAGGTCGGCCATGACGCCACCCGTCCACCAGAGGGAACGGCCGGAGAGTCGAACGCCCTTCGCCGGTCCGGTCGTTCCTGAGGTGAAGAGGATCGCAGCGTCGTCGGCCGGCGCACGTCGGACGATCGGTGGTGGCGCAACGTCGGCGAATGCGTCGAGTTGTGCCCCCAGATGCGATTCGTGCTCGTCGGCATCGGGTTCGAGTGGATCGAGGACCGCGTCTGGCTCTGCGCCGATGTGCCGAAGCGCGTTGGCGCCGGTTTCGTCAGCGAACATTGCTGAGGCCCCTACCGAATCCAGTGCAGCCGCAAGGTGGACCGATGCCATTCCGGGGTTGAGCGGAACCACGACCGCCCCGGACAGCCAGATGGCCCAGGTGACGAGGACGTTCGCCGGGTGGTGGCCCGCGACGACCAGGACGCGGTCGCCTGGGCCGACGCCGTGATCAGCCAGCCACGCTCGGGTTGCCTCGACCACGAACTCGACATCAGGAAGGTGAAATTCGTCGCCTTCGCTTGTGACGAGGACGGGATGGTCCGCGTAACGCCATGCACGCTCGTCCCACACTGCTGCGAGGGTGGCATCGCGCTCCGGCCAACCGGTGGCGAAGTGGCGTTGCACGCTCCGAGTGATCTCGCCGACGGGTTCGCACACGGCGAGGTCGTGTTGCGTCAATTCCGCGATGCCTGCGTCAGCGGCGGCGTGGCCCATCGCTGCGCGGATGTCACCCACGGATGCTCCTGCCTCGCTCAGCACCGCAACCTGCGCGGCCGTCGTAGCGACTGACCGCCCGGTTGTCGCCAGAAGACGCCTGACTCCGGCCTCATGGCGATCGATCATGTGCCCGACGGTGCCGCCGAGCGCAGCCCGATCGATCGTGACTCGGCCATGACCGTCGATCCGCGCAAGCGGATTCATGAGCACGCTCCAGTCGTCGAGGGGTGTTCTGACCGGGGCTGGTGCCAGCCGAATACCGTCCCACTCCCGCGGCCCGATCACGATCGTGGCGTTGTAGCCGGCCGTGTCGGGATCGTCGACCAGCAGCAGGTCGGCCGAGCGATCGAAGGCTGCGGGTTCGGATAGGACCCATGCACGTCGCGGGTCGCCTTCGAGCACCGTCGACAAGTGCGATGACCACTCGCGCCCATGCTGCTGCGTACACCCGCGTTCGAAGAACGGTTCAGGCTCGCTGTTCGTCAGGTGGATGTGCGGGAAGAGGATCGGCGCCGTCGGCGTAGCGACTCGGCGGCATTCAGCGAGAAGGGAGTGGGTCGGATAGCGGTGCAGAGTGTCGAGTCCGTGCACCAAACCGAAGTGTTCGGATGCAAAGGGCAGCACGTCGCGCAGGGAGGCGAACACCAATTCAAGGTTGGCGGGCCGACGCTCGCTCTCGAACCAGTGGAGGAATCCTCCGTGTCCCAGGACTTCGGTGTCACCTTCCCAGATGGAGATGACCGGATTTTCTGGAAACGTGGCTGCGAGCCATGCCCCTGTCCAACCTGTGCGATTCCAAAGGTCGAGGATCGGCACGCCAGGCTCGAGCGATGCCGAAAGGAGTGGAAGGAAGCGATCGACTGCCCGACTCGACTCGTTGAAAGGCCGAAACCACGCGTAGGGCTCGAGGTGTCGGCGGGCCCGTCGGGCATGGATCAGGCGCCGGTGCGAGGTCACGGTTGCGCCGAAATCGACCTGCGGGCCCGTGCCGGGCGACGTGATGGGCAGGTCAGCGAACGTGATGCCGTCGATCACAGGGAAGACGACCCCGCAATGAGGGCAGTGTCGGCCGTCCACCGTCGACTCGAGCGGTCGATCACATGGTCGACAACTCCACATTTCCCGCGTGACCATTGATTCGGAGCGTAGACCGCACCGACAAAGCGAACCGGTTTCGCCGCTGCTCAGCATCCGATTCGTGGCCAAAACCAGCAGATCCCCCGCCGAAGCGAGGGACCTGTCTAGCGCGCCCGGAGAGATTCGAACTCCCGACCTTCTGATCCGTAGATGATTCATCTCGGTCTCCAGTCGATCGATTTGTTGAAACTACGCACCACCATACGCCATGACGGTGTCTGGATGTTCCTGGGTGTGTCAGGTCCGTGGCTGTCTGCGTGGCTGTTTACGTCAGCGGACCTGGTTGCGGGGAAGGTTTCACGAATGCTCAGCGTCATGCCGTCAGGGCGGCCCGCCTGCTGATCACACCGGTTTGGTGATGTGGTCACACGGCGGGGCGTGAAGCGCCCCGGGAATGGTGACTGCTCGTTCTCCTGAGAGGATGAGCAAATGTCAGAGAAGAGGAAGCATCAGGGCCGGTATCCGGT
>CALKOE010000109.1 GCA_938091985.1 uncultured Acidimicrobiales bacterium
GTTCTTCAGCGGTGAGGGCAGCGCCCGGGTCGGACAGTGGATCCGCGCCGTCACGCCGCGGCCGCTCGACGCAATCGAGTTGGTCGCGATAGCCGATGCGCTTCCGCCTGCGGGTTTTCCGAAGATGACACAGGGCGCCGCCATGCCCACGGTGGACCTCACAGTCCACATCCGAGCCTCTCTGCCGCTCGTCGACCCGCCGACCGATGCACGGGTCTACGCCGAGTGCAACACGCACCACGTCGCCGACGGATTCGCCGACGAGGACTGCCACATCTGGTCTTCCGACGGACGACTGCTGGCGCAATCACGCCAATTGGCCATCACCCGATGACCCGCTCGTAGAGTGCTCGGATGACTTCTTCTCGCCGCCTGCGGCGCGCCCTCGCGCTCGGCATCATCTCCCTCGCGCTGGTCGGTTGCGCCTCCGACGATGCCCTGGAGTTCGCGGTGACCACGCAGGAACCGACAGCGACCACTCCAGCGGGCGATGACGGCGATGCCGCCTCTGCTGTCGAACCCGCGGTCTTTCCTCCGGTCAACCCGGATGTCTTCCGGCCGTCTGAGTTCGTCGACCTGCGAGGCCAGGCGACGGTCGAAATCGAGATCCGCGACAACGTTTTCGATGAACGGGACTTTCGCGTCGACCCCGGCACCCAGATCGTGTTCGTCAACCGGGGGGCAAACACGCACGACGTCACCGCCGGCGCCGAGGGCGCGTTCCCGAAAATCACGAAAGAGGCGCTGGCAGAGGCACCGCAGGCGCTCGTGCTCGATGTCGAGGGCGATTACCCCTTCTTCTGCTCGATCCACGGCACCGCGAACTTCGGACAAACCGGGTTCATCGTGGTCGGCGGCGGCTGACGCCCGGCTCGCTCCATTCGGGCCCGAAGGAGCGATGAACACCGTAAACCTCTAGCATCGTCGCCCATGATGCGACGTTCACTCCTTCAGCTCCTTGCCCTTCTCTGCGTGCTCGGCCTCGTCGCCGCAGCCTGCGGTGACGACGGCGAGAGCAGCACCGACACCACGACCACCACTTCGGCGCCGGCCGACGCGGTCGACGACGACATGACGACCGACGACGACATGTCGACCACCGACGACTCGACCACCGACGACGACATGTCGACCACCGACGACGCCGGCTACACCGTGCGCAACGTGCCCGCCGACTACCCCTCGATTCAGGAAGGCGTCGACGCTGCCGAACCGGGCGACCTGGTGCTGATCGACGAAGGCGTCTACAACGAAGCCGTCATCGTCCAGACCGACAACATCGTGATCCGCGGCATGGACCGCAACACGGTGATCCTCGACGGGGAACACGCCGAGGGTAATGAAAACGGCATCATCGTCTTCTCCGACGGCGTTGCTGTCGAGAACCTCACCGTGCGCAACTACACGGGCAACGGCCTGTTCTGGACCGGCGACTACGGCCGCGACATCATCGTCGACGGCTACCGCGCCTCCTACGTGACCGCCCACAACATCGGCGTCTACGGCATGTACGCCTTCAACGCCGTCAACGGTCAGATCGACAACGCCTACGCAAGTGGCAGCGACGACTCGAGCTACTACATCGGCCAGTGCGACCCCTGTAATGCGCTGCTCTACAAGGTCGTCGGTGTCAACAGCCAGCTCGGCTACTCCGGCACCAACTCGACCGGCACGGTCATCGCCAACAGCGAGTTCTACGACAACATGATCGGCGTCGTGCCCAACAGCCAGGACGGCGAAGAGCTCGCCCCCAACGCCGGCACCACGATCATCGGCAACTACATCCACAACAACAACAACACCGAGGTCCCCAGCCGCAACACCGGCTTCCAGACCGGCCTCGGCTCTGGTGTGGTGCTTGCGGGCGTGACCAACAACATCGTCGAGCGCAACCTCATCGTCGACAACGACCGAGCCGGCGTGATCATCGTCGACTGGATCGACGCCATCTTCGGCAACGGCAGCGGCCGTGATTGGCTCGCCGCCGACAACATCATCCGCGACAACGTCATCGAGGGTTCGACCCTCGATGCCGATCTGCTCATGGCCCTCAACGGCAGCGAGAACGCCGGCAACGGCAACTGCTTCTCGGGCAACACAATCGGTGGCCCGACCACTCCGGCCGACATCGAGACCGTCCTCCCTTGCGACGGTGAAGACACCTCGATTCTGCTGACGCTCCTCGAGCTGCTCGACCGCTTCAACGTGGGCTTCGAGCCCATCGACTACAAGGACGTTCCGGCGCCCGAGTTGAACTTCGAGAACATGCCTGGCGACCCGGCAACCGCAGTGCCGATGCCGGCAGTCGACATGCCCATGGAGCTCGACCTCGACTCGATCACCGTTCCCGAACGGCCCTGAGTCAGAGCGACTCGAGGAAGCGCACCAGCGCCGCCCGATCGGCGGCCGACAACGCACGGTAGGCCGCCGCACTCGCGGCGGCCTCGCCGTCGTGCCACAGGATCGCTTCCTCGTAGTCGCGGGCTCGTCCGTCGTGCAGCAGGGTGGCGTGGCCGCTGACGGTGTCGAGCAGCCCGATGCCCCACAGCGGCGGCGTGCGCCACTCGGTGGTCACCGTGGTTCCGTCGAGGCGCTGATCGCCGAGACCGAGTCCGAGATCGTGCACCAGTAGATCGGTGTAGGGCTGGATCACCTGGTTGCTGAGACCCTGGATGGGCCCGCGGCGAGTGGTGAACGGGCCGGTGTGACACGACGTGCACCCGGTGGCAACGAAGGCCTCGTAGCCCTGCTCCACAACCGGGTCGTCGAGATCGCGGGCGCCCGGGACGGCGAGCGTCTGGGTGTAGATCGCCAGCTCGAGCAGCTGTTGATCACTGACCTCCCCGCCGGCGGGCTCCTGCACCCCGAAGTTGGGATCGCCGTAGTCCTCGACGTTGTACTCCGTCGAGAGCGGGATGCCGACGCGAACACACGGCGCCCACTTGTCGCACTCGGCGACCGGGAAGTAGCGCGAGGTGAGACCCATGTCGTTGAACAAGGCCGTGGCCGTCTGCTGTTCGAGCGTGGGCTGACCGGCAGTCCAACCGAACCGACCGATGGCGGGTTCATCGCGTAGGAGATCGACGGCTGTCCCGAGACGTCCGGAGATCCCGTCGCCGTCGAGATCGTCGGGGTCGGCCAAGGCGATGAGCGCGTCGTCGGGAACCAGTTCGAGCAGTCCCAACCCAGGGATCTGCGGTGCGACCCGAACCCCGATCACGGCATCGTCGGGGAGCAACGAGTCGCCGGTGAGTTCAACGGAGTAGATGGGGCGACGCAGCGAGTAGGAGGTGCCGTCGTCGAACTGTCCGGTCACCTCTTCGTAGGTAACCGTGACCGTGGCTTCGCCGGGCCCGTCGACGGAGTGGGCCGAAAGCACCGCACCAAACTCGTTGATCGCAGCGGGATCGTCGGTCAGCAGCTTGACGCCGATGCCGGCGGGCAGCGGACCGTCGCCGGCAGGGCCCGCGGCCCGACCGTCTTCGAAATGGCACGTGGCGCACGCGGTCGCATCGAAGTTCGGACCAAGGCCGCTGAACTCGGCCTCTTCGTCGGCGGACCAGGCGACGGTGAAGACATCGAGTCCCTCGGCGAAGGCCTGGCGCTCGTAGTGGTTGATGTTCCGGGCGGTCAGGCTGAACGCGCGCCACGACTCATCGAATGCGGTGCCATAGCCCCCGGTGCGCTGCGTGCGAAGGCCTTCGCTGCCCACAACCAACTCGACTTCGATGGTCTCGGCCGGCGAGCCTTCATCCGCTCCATCGTCGCCACAGGCGAGCAGCAGGACCGCAAGCACACCAACAAACGCAAACATCTTCAGGAGTCGCACACTCAGCTCCTTTCGGCCTCGGGTGAGCGCGGCAAGCTGACGATGAGGGTACCCAGGAGTCGGTCGTGAAGGCCCCGACCATCGGCAGCGATCACCACGCTGGCGAGGAGCACGAGCGCCACCAAAAGGCCGGGTGGTCCGAGAAAGATGATCGGCAGGTACAGCACGACGGCACGGCCGACGGCCAGGAGCGAGGCCGGCACAGCTCGCGTCGTCATTCGCACTCGTAGACCCAACAACGCCTTGCCCGGCGTGGCCCCCCACATGACGGCAGGAACCACCTCGTAGATCACGACGAGGACGAGCAACAAGATGATGGGCCGGGCAGAGTCGAAGACCACCCGCGCTTCCCGCCGACCGAGCGGATCGCCACCCAGCAGCCGCTGGTCGATCTCGACGAGAACGAAGAGCACCAGCCATGAGAACACGATGACGTCGGCGGCGCGGGCGCCGATGCGCCAGCCGAGGCCAGCCGGTTGCTCACTCGTCTTCAAGGGTCCGAGGCTACGAGCCGAGCCTCTAGCCTGCCCACGTGGCTGCCTTCGCAACTCCTGAGTGGATCGACGCTCTCTCCCTCGCGGCGGGCGACGTGACGGTCGACCCGTCGGTCGATATCACGGTCGAACATCGCATCGAGGCCGAGCCGCCGATTGCGTGGCACTTCATACTGTCCGGAGGTTCGCTCGAGGTCCTCGCCGGCAACGCGGCAGCACCCACGATCTCGCTGTCGAGCTCGGCGGCGACGTCGATCGCCATCCACAGCGGTGAGCTCTCAGCTCAGAGAGCCTTTCTCGACGGCGCGCTCCGCATCGGCGGCGATGTCAACGCCTTGATCACCCACCGCGCCGCGCTCGGCGTCGTCGGCGAGCTCCTCTCCGCTGCTATTTGAGGAACTTGCTCGTCGTGTTGTCGGCGAGTTCCTTGCCCCCGGTCTGACACGTGGGGCAATACGCAACCGTGTAGCGCCGGTACTCCACCGAGCGCACCTCGTCGTCGCAGTCCTGACAGCCGAACCCGATCCGGTGATGCACCGCACTCGGGCGGTCAGCCGACTTGCCGATGTCGTCGAGGGTTCGTTCGAAGTCGATGTGGCGGGCAATCACCTCGACCATCGAGTCATGGAGTCGATCGATGTCTCCCGCCGGCATCTTCTTCGTCATCGCAAACGGCGAGAGCTTGGCGTGGAACAAGATCTCGTTCGACAGCAGTCGGCCGATGCCGGCAATGCGGCGCTGGTCTCGAAGAAAGCCGTGGACCCTCGTGTTGTCCGACTGCAGCGCCGTCGCCAGCCCCTCTCGAGTGATCGAGTCAGCATCGGGGCCGAGGTGATCGACCGGCTCTTGACCATCGGGATCGCCGCCCACCAACCAGACGCCGGCCTTGTGCTCGGTGCCCGCCTCGGTGAGCATCAGCGCGCCGCCATCGGCGAACACCCATCGGGCCATACCGCCGCGGGGCTTCTTCGACTGTTTCGGGTCGGGTCGAAGCCGTCCGCCCTGCATGAGGTGCACGACGAACGTGAGCGGTTGGTCCTCGTCACCGAAGTGGAGGTACAGATACTTCCCGCGATTTCCGGTGCCGGTGAGCCCGCGCCCGTAGGCCTCCTTGGGCTGCGGCGAGTAGGTCTTGAGTGCAGTGAGATGCAGCGGCCGAAAGGCCGTCAGTTCCGCGCCCATCCAGTTGTCGGCCAAGCGCTCAGCGTGCGCCTTGATCTCTGGCAACTCCGGCATGGCCGCCAGAGTGCGCGGCGACGGCCTTTTCTGCCTCTGGCAGAACCACGGCGCAGGTACGCAGGCAGGGGCCACACTCGGCCTCATGACCAACGCGCCACCACCCTCATCGACCCTCGATCGTCTACTGGACCAGCGGATCGTCATGCTCGGAGAAGCTGTCGACGACGAGAGCGCCAATCGAGTCGTCGCCCAGCTCCTTGTGCTCTCGGCCGACGACCCGGAGAGCGACATCTGCCTCTACATCAACTCGCCAGGCGGCTCGGTCCTCGCTGGCCTCGCGGTCTACGACACCATGCAGCTCATCCCGAACGACGTCGCAACCGTCGCAGTGGGGTTCGCAGCCAGCATGGGACAGATCCTGTTGTGCGCCGGCGCCCCGGGGAAGCGCTACGCCCTTCCCAACGCCCAGGTCGTCATGCACGAGGGCTCGGCCGGTCTCGGGGGCTCGGCCGCCGACGTCGAGATCCAAGCCGCCAACCTGATGTCGACCCTCGACCGAATGCGCGGCATCATCGCCCACCACACCGGGCACACGCTCGAGCAGGTCGTGGACGACGTCGGCCGGGATCGCTGGTTCGATGCCGGTGAGGCCCGCGACTACGGCTTCGTCGACCACATCGTCAGTTCGCTCGACGAGATCGTGCCGGCCCGACCCACCCGCCGCATCGGCATGACGAGCGCCGTCCGATGAGCAGCTACACGATCCCAACGGTGATCGAGTCGACGGGCCGCGGCGAACGGGTCTCCGACATCTACAGCCGACTTCTGTCGGAGCGCATCGTCTTCGTCGGCACACCCATCGACGACGGCGTGGCCAACGTGATCGTCGCACAGATCCTCCATCTCGCCGCCGAATCGCCGACCGCCGACATCAACCTCTACGTGAATTCTCCTGGCGGATCCTTCAGCTCGATGATGGCGATCTACGACACCATGCAGTTCGTGATGCCCGACATCGCCACGCTCTGCGTCGGCCAGGCATCGGCGACGTCGGCGATCCTCCTCGCAGCCGGCTCCCCCGGCAAGCGAGCAGTCCTCCCCCACGCCCGTGTGCTGCTCCAACAGCCCCACACCGAGGGGAGCCGCGGCTCGATCAGCGACCTTGCGCTCGAGGCGGCTGAGCTCGCCCGGGTCAGGGCTGAGGCAGAAGGTCTGCTCGCACACCACACCGATCGACCCGTCTCGGAGGTCCAAGCCGACACTGATCGTGCCCTGGTGCTCGCCGGGCCCGCAGCGGTCGACTACGGCATTGCCGATGTCGTGCTTGCTCGCGCTGGCTCAGGCGGCGAGCAGCGAGGGGCCGCTCTGCACCCGCGGAGCGAGCCGGCGGGCAGCCCGCAGGAGTAGCTCGTCGAGCTCGAGTCCCAGCTCGCCGTGGATTGCGTGCAGCACATCGGACGAGACCTCTTTTCGGCCCCGCTCTACCTCCGAGAGGTACTGAACCGAGACTGCGGCGGCATCGGCGACATCGCTCAACGTGCGCTCCTGGGCGTGTCGTTCGTCGCGCAACACCTCACCGATGACGTCGCGCAGGCGCGCGTCGTCGGACCGAAGAGCCGGGAACGCCAGGATGTCGGCTGAGTGCTCGGGACGCTGCGCCACGATGACGAGCGTAGCCCAGGCCTCTGCGGGCTCAGATCAGCCCGAGCTCGCGGACCGTGTCGCGCTCTTCGGCGAGCTCGGCGACCGTTGCGTCGATGCGGCCCTGCGAGAACTCGTCGATGTCGAGGCCCTGGACGATCGAGTACTCGCCGTTGGCGCAGGTGACCGGGAAGGACGACATGAGGCCCTCAGGGACGCCATAGCTGCCGTCTGACGGGATGGCCATGGAGACCCAGTCGTTGTCGGCCGAGCCGAGAACCCAGTCGTGCACGTGGTCGACGGCGGCCGAAGCTGCTGATGCCGCCGACGAGAGGCCTCGGGCTTCGATGATGGCGGCGCCACGCTGCTGGACGGTGGGGATGAAGGTGCCCTCGAGCCAGTCCTGGTCGCCGACCGCAGCAGCGGCATTGCTGCCGTTGACGTTGCAGTGGAAGAGATCGGGATACTGCGTGGCCGAGTGGTTGCCCCAGATCGTCATGTTGGTGATGTCGTTCACCGTGACGTCGAGCTTCTGCGCAAGCTGCGCCTTCGCCCGGTTGTGATCGAGGCGGGTCATTGCGGTGAATCGAGCATCAGCGATGTCGGGCGCGTTGTTCATCGCGATCAGCGAGTTGGTGTTGGCCGGGTTGCCGACCACGAGGACCTTGATGTCGTCGGCCGCGTTGTCGTTGAGCGCCTTGCCCTGCACGGTGAAGATCGCGCCATTGGCCTCGAGAAGGTCCTTGCGCTCCATGCCCTTCGAGCGGGGGCGAGAGCCCACGAGCATCGCGATGTTCGCACCCTCGAACGCCGCGTTCGGATCGTCGGACTGCGTGATGCCGGCCAGGAGCGGGAACGCTCCGTCGTCGAGCTCCATGGCAACGCCTTCGAGCGCGCCCATCGCCGGCGGAATCTCGAGCAGCTGCAAAATGACGGGCTGATCGGGGCCGAGCATCGATCCGCTGGCAATGCGGAAGAGGAGGCTGTAGCCGATCTGACCAGCGGCGCCGGTGACAGCGACGCGAACGGGCTCGTTCATGATTTTTCTCCGAAGGCAGGTGGACGCAAACCGTCGAGAACGGTAGCGGAGAACGGGGCCGAACGGACCATTGAGGGGCCGAGGGGCCGGGCCGACTGGCACACCATGACTCGCTTCACCACCGATGTCGGCCGTGCCGCCGTCGCGTTACCCGACGCCCTCGCCATCATCGAGGACGACGGCATCATCTCGTGGACGAATCAAGCCGCCGTCGACCTGCTCGACCTTCGGCCGGTGAGCTGGCTCGGACGGGACCTCGACAGCCTGGTGCATCCAGACGATCGCACCACCGAATCGACCTTCGATGAAACCCTCGGCCGACTCGCCGGAAAGTCGGCCATCGCGAGGGTCCGCGACGGCGCCGGCTCATGGCGACAGATCGAGTTCCGGAGCCGCGCCATGCCGGCCGGGACCCACGGCGGGTGCTTCCAGACGGTCCTGCTTCGCGAGGCCAGCCTCAACCTCGTCGACTGATCAGCCGATTGGTACTTGTGGCGACCACAACCGCGCTCGCTCCGGCGACCCTCTCGGAGGACCTCGACCGGCGAATGAACCTCTATCCGAAGGCGCTGCTCACGGCGCTGGCGATGGCGTTCCTCTTCGTGCTGGCCAGCGGCAACGGCTCCGACACCGCCTCAGGGCGCGTCGGCGGCGACTTCCCCGCCTTCTATTCCGCCGGCACCATCGTTGCCGAGGGCAACATCGACAACCTCTGGGACCCAGCGACGCAGGCTGCGGCGCAGGACCAGCTGCTCGGCGACGAGGACGGGTTCATCATGTTCCCGTATGCGCCCTACGTCGCTGCGGCCTACTCGGGCTTCGCTGAGCTGCCATATCGAGCGGCCTACGCAGTGCACACCATGCTCATGGTGGGCTTCCTCGTGGCCGCCCTCCACCTCCTGCGGCCGTTGGTCGGCGTGGTCGATCGACGGTTCTGGCTGACGCTGGCCGGCGCGCTGACGGCCTATCCCGTGTTCGTCGGCATCGGCGGTGGGCAGAACACCGCCCTGACGCTGTTCCTCATCGCTGCGATTTGGCGGAGCCTGGCCGATGATCGCGAAGAGATCGCAGGGCTCGCCGCCGCCGTTCTCCTCTTTCGGCCGCAGTACGCATTGCCGATCATCGGGCTCCTGTTTCTCGGGCGTCACTGGCGGGCCGTCATGGCCGCCGGCTTCGGCGCAGTGGGCGTCTGGGTCGTGAACGCCCTCGTCTTCGGTCCAGCCTGGATCACGGCCTGGCTCCGCGGCGTTCAACCGCTGCTCGAAGCCGACGCTGAGGTGAACGCGCTCAACGAGATCGCTCCGATCGGTTTCCTTCACTCCCTACTCGGCACCGAGTCGACGACCGCGCTGCTGCTCGGCGGCGTTGTCTCGGTCGCGGTCGTGGCGACTCTTGTGTGGACCTGGTGGCGCAGCCCCTTCGACCTCGCCGAGCGGATCGCGGTCACGACCGCCGGCCTGCTGCTGATCGGCCCTCACACCATCTACTACGACAGTTCGTTGCTGCTCTTCACCGTTCTCGTGCTGTTCGACCGCGGCCGCATCGACCGCACCGCCGTGGCGCTCGCCTGGGCAGTCGGCATTGTCCACCTCACCAAGTCGGCGGTGGGTGCCTCGCTGTTGGGCCCGCTCGTGATCGTCGCGTTCGCCGCGACCGTGTGGATGCTTCTCGCGGCGCGGCGTCAGCCGGCCGAGTCGCGGGTGTTGCCGATCCAGGACTCGTGGAGCCCCTTGTAGATCCCCTCCACGGCGACCAGCTCGCTGTGGTGACCCATCTGCACGATCCGCCCCGCATCGAAGACGAGCACCGTGTCGGCCCGCTCGGCGGTGGAGAGTCGGTGAGCAACGGAGATCGTGGTGCGGCCCACCGCCAGCCGGGAAAGCGCTGAGGCCAAGGCCTCTTCGGTCTCGGGATCGACCGCCGACGTGGCCTCGTCGAGAAGAAGCAAGCCTGGATCGGCCACCTGCGCCCTGGCAAGGGCCACGAGTTGGCGTTCGCCGACCGAGAGGCGGCCACCGCGCTCGCCGACGTGAGTGTCGATTCCGAAGGGCAGGCTCGCGAGCCATCGATCGAGGCCGAGTTCGGCGATCGATGCTTCGGCGTCGGCAGCTGTCGCCCCGATCCGGCCGAAGCGAATGTTCTCCTCGATCGTGGTGTCGAAGAGGAAGCCGTCCTGCGGCACCATGCGGATCGCGGATCGGCGAGATGCCGGGTCGACGGCGCGGAGATCGACCCCACCGATCAGGACGGATCCGTCGATGGGGTCGGTGAGCCGCGCCAACAAGCGAGCGAACGACGTCTTGCCGCTGCCGGTCTCCCCCACAATGGCGACGTTGGCCTCAGCCGGGATGACAACGCTGACGTCGTGAAGGACGGCGTCGCCCGTGCGATACCGGAAGCCGACATCACGCACCTCCACCGAGAGGGGGCCGCCAGGAAGGTGCTCTCCCCGCTCCGGTTCTTCCACGGCGATCGGCACATCGAGCACGCGGAGGATCTTCCACCAACCAGCCAGTGCGGTCTGGGTCTGGTCGAGCACCTCGCCCAGCTCTGCGATCGGTTGCAACAACAGGTTGACGAGAAACAAGAAGGCGACCAATTCGCCGACACCGACATCGACCGTGCCGCTCCACCACACGCCTACGCCAACGGCCGCTGCGAGCGAAACCGAGGAGAAGAGATCGACCACGGGCAACATGCCGGCGAACCAGATGCTCGATCGCAGCTGCGAGTCATACTGATTGTCGATCGCGGTGTCGAGACGTGACCGAACCGGTGCGTCGTAGCCGTAGGCCCGAATGACCGGGGCGCCGGTGACGGCTTCGGATGTTTCGCCGAGGGTCTCGGCCACGCGGGTGCGCACGAGGCTGTAGGCCACGAACTGGCGCTTCTGGACCCACTTGAGGAAGGGCAGAAGCGGAAGGTGACACAGCACCACCACCAGGGTGAGCTGCCAGTTGTAGATGAGCATCACCGTGAGCGCGCCGACGATGATGGCCGAGTTGATGACCCAGCTGATTGCGCCCCACTGCGTGAACTGGGCGAGCGATTCGACGTCGGATGTCACCCGGGCCACGAGCACGCCTCGCCGGCTCTCGGTGTGGTCGGCCAATGACAGTCGATGAATGTGTTCGAACGCCCGTGTGCGGAGTCCGAGCAGTACCGATTCGGCGGCGATCACCAGACGAATGTGGGCGATCCGGCTCGCCGCCATCACGCCGATCACGATGACGAATGCGCCTCCCGAGACCGCCCAGACAAAGCCCGGCCGGTAGCCCTCGTCGCTGAGCACGCCGCGATCGAGCACCTGCTGAATCGTGATGGGAATGATGAGTCGGCCCATCGCTGCGACCAGGGCCATCCCGATGGTGACGCGAATTCCGGTGCGCAGCTCGGGGCTGATCGCGAGGCCGCGACGCAAGACCTGGAGGGCGGAGACGTCGGGCGCGACGTCGTCGTCGAGCAACGACGCCGGGTCGTCGAACCCGCTCTGCTGGCTCTTCTTGCCCGTCTCGGTCGCACTCACGTGGACTCCGCTTCGTAGGCGGTAACCAGGCCGCGATAGTCGTCTCGGCCGAGCAGGTCAGCGTGGCTCCCGACGGCGATGACCTTCCCGTCGTCGAGGTAGACCACGCGATCGGCAAGCAAGATCGTCGAGATGCGGTGGGCGACAACGAGCAACGTGGTGTCGAGCTCGCGGCGCAGGTTGGCGAGAATCTCGGCCT
>CALKOE010000110.1 GCA_938091985.1 uncultured Acidimicrobiales bacterium
TGCTCCGGATCGTCGGCCAGGATGGCCAGCACCTGAATCCGCGGGAGCTCGTCGAGGCCGCCGAGGACGGGGGTCTCATCCGTCGAATCGAAGAGACCGTGCTCGAACGGGCGGCCGCCACGATGCAGACGCTGCCAGAAACCCCGGAGCCGCTCTTCCTCTCGGTCAACGTCTCCGACCGCCAACTCGGCGACAGCCGCTTCCCGCTGGCGCTCGCCCGCACGCTCAACGCGGCCGACTTCCCGGCCGAGCGGCTCCATCTCGAGATCAACCGATCGATCCTCGACCGCAAGGGCGCCGCGATCAGGCTCGTGACCCAGCTCCGGGCGCTCGGCGTCATTGTCGCCATCGACGAGTTCATCGGCGCCAGCGATGCCGAGATGGTGGTGCCCGACGGCGTCGACCTGATCAAGCTCGACAAGCGACTCGTCCACGGAGTGCACGGCGAACGAGGTCGGGCCCGTGCCGAACTCGTCATCAGCGGCATCCTCGACCGCCAGCTCGACGCATGTGCGGTCGGCGTGGAGACCGACGACGACCTCACCATCGTGAGTGAACTCGGCTGCCGCTTCGCCCAGGGCTACTTGTTCTCACCGCCGATCGACGCAGCCCAGCTGCGGGCACTGATCGCCAACGAGGGCTGACTCAGTCGCTGATCGGGCCGAGCTCGATCGCACCCGGCGGATCCTCGGGATCGTCGTCGATCGCATTCTCGTCGAAGGACACGTCGGTGGACGGAACGTCGGTGAAGCCCGGTTCGCCAAACGGACCGCCGAACGGGCCACCGAAGGACGCCCCGAACGACGCGCCCTGGCCCGGTCCCGCGACGTTGATGCGTCCGGAGAACCGCGCCTTCAGCGCATTGCGGACCACCGCCCGCGTGGGAGGAAGCAACAGCACGAACCCGAGACCGTCGGTGAGAAAGCCCGGGGTGAGCATGAGGGCACCGGCGAAGAGCACCAATGCTCCGTCGATGAGTTCGTTGGTGGGAAGTTCTCCCCGGCCCAGCGCGGCCTGGACCTTGGCGAGAATCGAGAAGCCCTCCCGGCGAACGAGCCACGCGCCGATGAGGCTGTCGAGCACGAGCAGGCCGAGTGTCTCCCAGCCGCCGATCGCAGCATCGACCTGGACGATCAGGTAGATCTCGACGATCGGCACGATCAAGAACGCGATCACCAGGAAGCGGAACACGAGGTCATCCTAGGCTGGCGCCCATGTTCCGTGACCTCGCCGACCTGACGGCAGACCGACTGAGCGAGGTTCTCGTGCAGACCGGGGCGGCGACCGGTCGAGTCTCGACCGTTCGCACCGACTCGCTCGATGATGGCGCCGGGTTCCTGGGAACCCTCGCGCGAGTCCATCTCACCTGGGACGGCGAAGGCCCGTCATCGGTGGTGGCCAAGCTCCCCACGACCATCCCTGAGAATCAGCAGATCGTGGATCACTTCGGCTACGACCGAAGGGAAGCGGGTGTCTACCGAGACCTCCGGCCCTGGGAACGTGTCGTGTCACCGCGGGCGCTCGCACAGGATTGGGACGACGCGACGGGACGGGGCTGGCTCCTGCTCGAGGATCTGCGCCACTTCGAGGCGGCCGACGGAGTGGCCGGCGCTTCCGACGAGCAAGCCTTCGCGACGATGGTCGCGCTGGCTCGCTGGCATGCCGCCTTCTGGAACGACCCCCGGCTTTCGACGCTCGCGTGGCTTCCCGCCAGCACCGACCCGATCGTCGCGGGCTACGGCACGATCTTCGACATGACCTGGGCGCGCTGCGTCGAACAGCTCGACGGGGTCGAGCCCGAGATCGAGGCGGCGGCCCAAGCCGGACGCCGGTTGTTCGATCAAGCGGTCCACGAGTTCGCGACGGGTGACCGCACGCTCGTGCACGGCGATGCCCGGCTCGACAACCTCCGCTTCGGACCCGACCACGCCGCCCTTCTCGACTTCCAGCTCGCCGCGCACGGCCGAGGCGTCTACGACGTGGCGTTCTTCTGTGCCGGATCACTGCGTACTGACGACCGCCGCCGACTGGAGCCCCAGTTGCTCGATCGCTACCGGGAGACCCTCGCCGAAGCCGGCATTGAGGTCGACCCCGACCAACTGTGGCGCGACTACCGCCTCGGCCACATGCTCAATCTGCCCAACCCGGTGAGCGCAATTGCGGTCGTCACCCCGGCCGACGAGCGAGGGGCCGAGTTCCTGCGCCGCAACGCCCGCCGAGGCCTCGCAGCCGTGGCCGATCACGTCGAACTCGTAGGCTGAGCTGACCGTGTCTTCTCCGTCCGAGTCCGAACGTCCGCCGTCCGTCGACAAGCTGGCCCGCTCCATCGCCGACGTCGGTCTCCCCCACCCGCTGCTCGTCGATGCGGCCCGCTCGGCCATCGCCGCGGGCCAGCCCGACCAGGCCCGAACGCTGGCCGTCGACCTCCAGCGGCAGATGCTCACCCCGGTGATCAACGGCACCGGAACGCTCCTCCACACCAACCTCGGGCGCGCGCCGCTTGCATGGGAACAGGCCGCGACCTACTCCAACCTCGAGCTGGATCTGACCACCGGCGAGCGGGGGTCGCGAATGGCGACTGCCCCCGCGCTGATTGCTCGGGCGTGTGGCGCCGAGGCGGCCATCGTGGTCAACAACTGCGCAGCGGCGGTGATGCTCGTGCTCGCGGGCCTCGCGGAGGGCAAGGGCGTGGTCGTCTCTCGCAGCGAGCTCGTCGAGATCGGCGGCGGCTTCCGAGTGCCAGAGGTGATGGAACGCTCGGGCGCTCGTCTCATCGAAGTCGGCACCACCAACCGCACCCGTCTCGCCGACTTCGAGCGGGCCGTGGCCGAGCACGGCGACGACGCCGGTCTCGTCCTCCAGGTCCACCAGTCGAACTACAAGATCGTGGGGTTCACCGAAGCGCCCCGTACGGCCGAACTCGCCACGATCGACCGACCCCTCGTGGCCGACATCGGTTCCGGCCTTCTCGACTCGAGATGCGGCTGGTTGAAGTCGGGCCCTCCCGGGTGGCTCGCCGAGGAACCCGCAGCCCGACAGACCCTCGAAGCCGGTGCCGACCTCGTCACGTTCTCCGGCGACAAGCTCTTC
>CALKOE010000111.1 GCA_938091985.1 uncultured Acidimicrobiales bacterium
CGACCGAGCGACGTTGTTGGCATCGCCGACGTAGGCAACCGTGCGGCCCTCGAGTGAGCCGAATTCGCGCCGCATGGTCAACAGGTCTGCGAGCGCCTGCATCGGATGCCCCTGGTCGCTGAGGAGATTGACGACGGGAACACGATCGACGGCCGCCATCCGCGCCACGACGTCGTGATCGAACACCCGAGCGCCAATCGCCGAATGGAACCCGGCCATGGCGTTGGTGACGTCCTCGACGGATTCACGGGTGTCGAGACCCACCTCTTCGCCCTGGATGTAGACGGGGTGGCCACCAAGCTGCACGACCGCCATCTCCATGGAGTTGCGAGTGCGAGCCGATGGTTTTTCGAAGATGAGGGCCATCCCCTTGCCGGCGAGCACGCGGGCAGGTTCGGGGAAGGTGGCAAGATCGAGCACGCGGGCGAGCTCGGAGGACGACAGGTCGTCGACCTCGAGGAAGTGACGCATCAGGCGGTCTCCTCGTTGGAGTTGGTTGGGGAATCGAGCACGGCGGCGATGATGCCCACCGCCTCGTCGATCTCATCGTCGGAGACGATGAAGGGCGGCGCAACGCGAAGCGCCGTCGGCGTGATGCCATTGAGGATGAGACCGCGGTCGAGACATTCCCGGGCGATCTCGGGGCCGGTGCGGCCGGCGCGGGCATCGTCGGTGAGCTCTATGCCGAGGAGCAAGCCTTGGCCCCGCACATGGTCGACGCCGTCGAGCTCGGCCAGACGGGCGCGGAGCACCGCTTCACGGTCGCGAACGAGCGCTGGGGCGTCGAGTTCTTCGTAGCGGGCGATCGTGGCGCGAGCAGCCGCAAGCGCAAGCGCCTGTCCGGCATATGTCGATCCGTGGTCGCCAGGCACAAACGCGGCGGCAACGTCGTCGCGAGCCCAAATTGCGCCGACCGGCATGCCGTTGGCGATGCCCTTGGCCAGCGCCACCACGTCGGGAACGATGCCCGCGTGCTGAAAACCGAACCATTCGCCGGTGCGACCGAATCCTGTCTGCACTTCGTCGAGCATGAGGAGGATGCCGCGCTCATCACAGATCGTCCGCACGCCGCGCAGATAGTCTGCGTCGGCGGGGTTCACTCCGCCCTCACCCTGGACGGGCTCGAGGAGAATGGCGCCAACCTCTGGGCTGAGCGCTCGCTCGAGTTCGCCGAGGTCGTTCCACGCGACATGGCGGAAGCCCTCTGGCATCGGCTGGAACGGTTCGTGCTTTTCGGGTTGCCCGGTGGCAGCCAGCGCCGCGAGCGTGCGTCCGTGGAACGAGCGCATGGCACTCACCACCACGTGGCGACCTCGCCCCTGGTACTTCCGGGCCAGCTTGATGGCTGCCTCGTTGGCCTCAGCGCCGGAGTTCTGGAAGAGCACCTGCCCAGGTCCGGAGTCGATCAGCTCGGAGATCTTCTCGGCCACCGGCGCTTGGTGTTCATTGGCAAAGAGGTTTGACGTGTGGCTCAGCTTCGCCGCTTGGTTGGCGACGGCTTCGGTGACCGCCGGGTCGGCATGGCCGAGCGACGTGACCGCGAGTCCGCAGAGGAAGTCGAGATGCCGGTTGCCCCCGTCGTCCCACAGTTCGGCGCCGGCCCCGCGTACGAACAGGCGTGGCGGCGAGCCGTAGTTGTTCATCAGGGGGCTGTGGTCGCCAGTGGCCCCCCACGCGGCAGCTTGTTCGGTCGTCATAGGGCTTCTCCAGAGGTGACCATCGTCCCGATGCCGGCGTCGGTGAAGAGCTCGAGCAGGAGAACATGGGGAATTCTGCCGTCGAGCATGTGGGCCGACTTGGCCCCGGCTTGTACGGCCTGGATGCAGGCCCTGACCTTGGGGATCATTCCGCCGCTGATCGTGCCGTCGGCGATGAGCGCCTCGATCTCGGCGACGTCGGCCCGGGCGATGATCGACGAGACATCGTCGACGTCGGTCAGCAGGCCAGGCACGTCGGTGAGATACACGACCTTCTCGGCGTCGAGCGCACCGGCCAAGGCTCCCGCCACGGTGTCGGCGTTGATGTTGTAGGCCTGACCGGTCGCATCCGAGCCGATGGTCGATACGACCGGGATCATGTCTTCCGCGAGCAGACGCTCGATGATGCCGGGTTGCACGGAGACGACATCGCCCACGAACCCGAGCGCGGCATCGCGCGGCGCGGCGGTGATCATGCCGCCGTCTTCGCCCGAGAGTCCGACGGCGTAGGCGCCATGCACGTTGATCGAGCCGACGATGTCGCGCCCGACCTTGCCCACGAGCACCATCCGGGCGACATCGAGCGTCTCTTCGTCGGTGACCCGCAGCCCATCGATGAACTCGGTCTCCTTGCCCAGTCGCGCCAACAACTCGCCGATCTGGGGACCGCCCCCATGGACGACAACGGGCTTGAGGCCAACCGAGCGGAGCAGCACGATGTCTTCGGCGAACGTGGCCGCCAGCGCCTGGTCGACCATGGCGTTGCCGCCGAACTTCACGACCACAACAGCGCCGCGGAACCGCTGGATGTAGGGCAACGCCTCCACGAGCGCGCCGGCGCGCTGGCCGGGGGCGAAGCCCCGGTCGGGCAGCTGATCGGACTCGGTCATGAGCGGTACCCCGCGTTGATGTCGATGTAGCCGTGAGTGAGATCGCAGGTCCAGATCGTGGCCGAGCCGGTGCCGACGCCCACATCGACCGTGAGCGAGACCTCGTCTTGTCGGAGGTGGTCGGTGGCCCGCTCCTCGGAGTAGCCCTCGAGCTGAATGCCCTCCGCCGCGACCTGTTCCGGCCCGATCCAGATCGCGAGTTTGTCTCGATCGGCGGCCTGACCGGCCTTGCCGACGGCCATCACGATCCGGCCCCAGTTGGCGTCTTCGGCGGCGAGGGCGGTCTTGACCAACGGCGAGTTCCCGATCGCGAAGGCGATCGTCTCCGCCGCCTCGTCGCTCTCGGCCCCGGCGACCTCGATCTGGACGAACTTCGTGGCGCCCTCACCATCGCGGACGATCTGGTGAGCAAGATCGAGCAGCACGTCGTCGAGCGCCGCCTGGAAATCGGCAAAGCGGTGGTCGTCGACCGACAAGATCTCATCGTCGATCTGCTCCCCTGTCGCGAACAACAGCACGGTGTCGCTCGTGGAGGTGTCGCTGTCCACCGTGATCCGGTTGAACGACGTTGCCACCGACGTGGACAACGCAGCCTGCAGCACATCGGGGGCCACGCCGAGATCGGTGAACACGAAAGCGAGCATCGTCGCCATGTCGGGAGCGATCATGCCGCTGCCCTTCGCGATGCCGGCGATGTGGGCGGCAGTGCCGGGAATGCGAGCCGACGAACCCTTCGAGAAGGTATCGGTGGTCCGGATCGCGGCGGCTGCCGCTTCCCACGCCGCCGGGCTCGTGTTGTCGAGCTGCTCGGCGAGCGCGGGCAGGCCGGACCGAAGCGCGTCCTCCGGCAGGGTTTCACCGATCACGCCCGTGGACGCGAGGTAGATGCGGTCGGGTTCGACGCCGAGCGCCTCCCCGACCAGTTCTGCCGTGAGTGCTGCCGCGGTATCGCCGGCGCGGCCCGTGAAGGCGTTGGCGTTTCCGCTGTTGCAGACGATCGCTCGAGCGGTGCCGTCGCCCTCGGCCAGGATCCGGCGACACCAGTCGACCGGAGCACTCGGGCACAGACTCTTCGTGAACGTGCCGGCGACCGTTGTTCCCTCCGCCAACTCAGCGAGGAACAGATCAGCCCGCTTGGCGTATCGGATCCCGGCCTCATGGGTGGCCAGCTGCAGCCCTGCGATCGGTGGGAGCTCGGGAAAGCCCGCGGGGGCGAGGGGTGAAACGTCGGACATCGGGGCCGCCTACGGGTAGAGCCCGGCCGAAGCCAGACCGGTGTCTTCGGGCAATCCGAGCACGGCGTTGGCGCATTGCACGCCCTGCCCCGACGCGCCCTTGACGAGATTGTCGAGCGCGCCGATCACCAACACGGTGCCGGTGCGTTCATCGACCCGAGCGGTGAGGTGCACGCTGTTGGAACCGAGCGTCGCCTTCGTCGACGGTGACCGCTCCGACACGACCACGAACGGCTCGTTGTCGTAGGCATCGTGGAGACACGCCATCACATCGGCCGTGGTCGCCGAACCGGTCGGACGGCCGTAACACGTCGCGAGGATTCCCCGATTCATCGGTGCCATGTGGGGCGTGAACAGCACCTGCGCATCGCAGCCGGCGTAGGCGCCGACGGCAAACTCGATCTCTGGTGTGTGCCGATGATCGAGGAGGCCATAGGCGGTGAAGTCCTCGTCGATCGCACAGAACGTGGTGTTGGGCTTCGGTGGCCGACCGGCTCCCGATGCCCCCGAAGCAGCATCGACGATGATCCCGGTGGGCTCGATCAGACCGGCCGCAAGAAGCGGAGCCAACGCGAGCGACGACGTGGTGACGTAACACCCGGCGACCGCCACGAGCTCTGCCCCTGGCAGTTGGTCACGAAAGAGCTCGGGCATGCCGAAGACAAACTCGGTCAACAGCTCGGGAGCGGTGTGGGCATCGCCGTACCACTGCGGATAGATCGCCGGGTCGTTGAACCGGAAGTCGGCCGAGAGGTCGACGATGTGGGGAACGCGGCCCCGGATCTCCGGCACCAGGGCTTGGGAGTGGCCGTGCGGCAACCCCATGAAGACGAGGTCGATGCCCTCGAGAATGGAGGGCTCGTAGGGAGCAAACACCATCTCGGGGTACGCAGCGGCCAGACTTGGGTAGAGATCGGCGACGCGCGTGCCGGCCTGTGTCTCCCCTGTCGCCGCAACCACCTCGAAGTCGGGGTGGCCAGCGCACAATCTGAGGAACTCTGCGCCGGTGAAGCCCGACGCGCCGATGATCGCTACCCGGTGCATTCAGGCACTGTAGCGATCATCGTATCTTTATGCAACCATTTGCATGTTCATGGAGGCGCGGCTCTCAGCCCACGAGCGCCAACTCGCACACGGCCGGTGCCGTCGCCGGGTTGCACGTCGGCGGGACCGCAACCTCGTAGCCCGTGCCGAACGCTGGATCTTCGGCGTAGTAGTCGGTGCTGAGGAAGTGAGCACCACTGCCGACGGCTGCATCGCGACGGGTTGTGTCGCCATTTCGAGCGTCTGCCGTGGGCGAATCCGTTCGGGTTCGGATCAAGTAGCCCTCGGCGGCGCGCTGAGCGATTTCGTCAGCGCCGCCGATGGGGTCGTCGATGCGCAAGAACGCGGCATCCGGGTCGCCGGGTGAGCTCGTCGTGAACATCACTCGGCCGGCCAGCACATCGCTCGGCGCTCGGTACACGTCGCGAGCGACACCGGTGTTGACCAGGCTGAACATGACCTTGCCGCGGCTGTCGTCGATTGTCGGCCAACCGTCGGCCAACACGACCTCCTCGAGCGTCAGGGCATCGCCGCGCACGTCATCGGGCCGAATGATGCGATCCGCGCCGACCGCCGCAATCAGTTCGGCGTCGAGCGCATCCATCACCGCAGCATCCGTCGTGACCGGGCTCGTCCATTCGATGCCGAGATCCGGAAGCGCAAGGCCGCTTGCGGCGGCGGCGTCGGGCACCGACTCCTGCTTGACCTCGATCATGATCATCAGCGGCAGGTGAGTGGGATTCGCATCGGACCACGCCGCGACTTCACCGAGGCAGATCTGCAGGGTGAGACAGTTCGTTTCGAAGTCGAAGTCCTGGGTGTGCAGCACCTTGAAACCGGGCTCGTCGAGCGCGGCGATCCCCGACTCAGCCGGCAGACCCACCACGGGCAGGGCCGCCCGTGTCCCATACAACCCGCCATCGGGGTCGGCGAACACGTCGATCTCGAACTGTCGAATGCCGAAGTCGGCGAGCTGTTCGGTGAGCGACCGGTGGGAGTAGTCGATCGACTCGGCGAGCTCGGCGCTGACGAGCTCGATCGCTGCGTACGTCAACGGTTCAGGGCGGAGGTGATACGAGTTGTGGGACCCGAGCACCTGCATGTCGTTGAGCCGGAGTGGATCCGGGGCGACGGTGGTCGTCGTGGTCGTCTCTGCCACTGTCGTCGACGCTGGCACGGTGGTTGTCGACTCAGTCGTCGTCGGAGCAGCATCGCTGC
>CALKOE010000112.1 GCA_938091985.1 uncultured Acidimicrobiales bacterium
GAACCCACGACAACCCTGACTACTCGCTGCTCGGCGACGACCACGTCCGGGCCTATCAGGAGACCGACGGCGAGACCGGCTACTGGTGGAACGGCGCGCCGACCCTGGTGCTCACCACCACCGGACGCAAGTCGGGTGAGCAGCGCCATGCAGCGCTGATCTACGCCCGTGACGGGGACGACTACCTGATCGTGGCCTCGGTCGGCGGGATGCCGAAGCATCCGGCCTGGTACCTCAACCTGTTGGCGGACCCGCACGCACACATCCAGGTGAAAGCCGAGCACCTCGACGTCGTGGCGCACGCGGCAACCGACGACGAGAAGCCCCGGCTCTGGAAGATCGTGAACGAGACCTGGCCGAACTACGACGCCTACCAGGAACGCACCGATCGGGTCATCCCCGTGGTCGTCCTGACCCCCATGGGCGGGCCGGCATCGTCCGGCACATGAACTGGACCGACCGCGCCGCCAACCAGTCCCCGAGCGTGCGGCGCTCGCAGGCCCGCAGTGTCGAGCAGGCCCGGGTCATCGTCGTCGCGGCCCAGAGGCTTCTGCAGGAGAGTGGCGAGGGATTCACCACCCAAGAGCTGGCGAAGGAAGCCGGCGTCGCGCTCCAGACGTTCTACCGGTACTTCGCCGGCAAGGACGAGCTGATCCTCGCGGTCATCGAGGAGGCGATCATCGATGGGTGCGCCGAGATGCGGTCACGAGCGGCGCACCTCGACAATCCGCTCGATCGGCTGCGTCTCTACGTCACCGGGGCGATCGAGGCGCTCGCCGGCTCGAACCCCGGGGTGACTCGCTTCATCACCGCGGAGCACTACCGACTCCATCAGTTGTTCCCGACCGAGCTCGCGGCCGCTTCGGAAGCCTTCGCCGAGATGCTCCTACCGGAGATCGAAGCGGCGGTGGAGGCCGGCGACCTGACGTCGTCCGACCCCGCAACCGACGCCTGGTTCGTGACTCAGCTGTCCATGGCGACCTTTCACCACTACGCGTACGTGACCCCCACCGATCCGATCACCGTCGTCGCCGAACAACTCTGGGCGTTCTGCCTGCGGGCGCTCGGCGGGGCGAGCAACGACGGCTGAGCGTCAGGGCCACCCCGCGCCGGGCACGTCGACCTCCACGGTTTCGATCCGGCCGAGAGCCCTCGCGGCGCAGATCTCCTCCCCGTGCGATGGCGCGGTGATGAGGTGGAGCGTTCGCCGCTCGGGACCGCCGAGCGCGCAGGCAAAGACCGGCTGCGTGGCCGTGACGGTTGCGACGATCTCGCCGCCCTCGGTCACGCGGTGGCACTGCCCGGCACCGATCGCGTCGGCCATCCAGATGGCGCCCTCCGCATCGAGTGCACACCCGTCGGGCGCCATGCCGGGCACCTCGGCCCACACCCGCCGATCCCCCAGCGTGCCATCGTCGCGAATCGTGAAGGCGCTGTACCGCCGTCCCATCGATTCTCCGACGATGAGCGTCGCTCCGTCGGGAGTTATCACCGAGCCGTTCGGGAACTCCAAGCCCGACGCCGCCACCTCACTCGTGCCGTCAGGCCGGACCAAGGCGAGGTCGGCCCGGCCTTCGAGACCGAAGTTGCCGACGTAGGCGTTGCCGCGGGCGTCGACCACCATGTCGTTGCACATCCCGGTCGCGATGTGGGCCAGGTCGGCGTGGACGTGGGCGACTCCCTCACCGTCGATTCGACACACTCGGCGGGCCTTCATCGCGACCACGAGCAGATCACCCGACGGCAGCCATCCGAGGCCGCTGGGTTGATCGTCGAGGCGCGCTTCGGTCCGCCGGTCGCCGCTCGGCCCGAACGATGAGATCTCGTGCTGGAAGAAGTCCGACACCCAGAGTCGGTCGTCGTGCCAGCGCGGGCCCTCGCCGAAGTCCAGTCCCTCGTAGAAGAGCTCGGTCTCACTACTCATGCCCGACACGAACCTACCGAGGAAGCCCCAGGCCGCGCTGGGCGATCTGGGTGCGCTGGATCTCGCTGGTGCCGGCATAGATCGTGGTGCCGAGGGCGAACCGCATCATGTACTCGATCCGACCGCCCCGAACAGCCTCCGGGTCGGGATACGAACGCAGCGCGTCCGGCCCGATCAGGTCGAACATGTCCTGACTCGCCTGGGTGAGCGATTCGGAGCTGAAGAGCTTCGCCATCGGACCTTCGACATTGCGGGTGATTCCCTCCTCGTCCATCCACGTGCATCGGCGCCGCAGCAAGAGCGCCACCTCTACCTGCGCGGCGACGCGACCGAGCCGTTCCCGAACCCCGGGGTCGTCGATCCGCCCGGTCTCGGCGGCCCACGCCTCGACCTCCTCGAGCAATCGCACGATCCAGGGGGCGAAGGAGGCCATCTGCTCGTCCATCAAGGACGCGGTGAGCACGCTCCAGCCGCCATCGACGTCGCCGATCCTCGCCGAATCGGGCACACGGACATCGTTGAAGTACACGATGTTCGTCCGCTCTCCGGAGATCGTGTGTACCGCCTGCACCTCGATGCCGGGATGGTCGAGCGGCACAAGAAAGGTCGTGAGACCCCTGTGCTTGCGCTCGTCCGGGTTGGAGCGGGTCAGAAGGTAGATGTAGTCACCCAGCTGGGCGTTGGTGGTGAACATCTTGGAACCGTTGATCATCCACTCGTCGCCATCGCGAACGGCTCGGGTCTGGGCATTGGCGACGTCCGAGCCCGCTTCGGGTTCGGTGAACCCGAGAACGCAGATGGTCTCGGCCCGGAGCACGGCGGGAACGATCTCGCGACGCATCTCGTCGGTGCCGAACTTCACGAGTGCCTTGGCCACCATGAGCGACACCGACGTCGCGTACATCGGGGCCTCTCGACGGTTCAGTTCCTCGAAGATGACCATCACCGAAGTCGGGTCCAGCCCGGCGCCGCCGAGATCCTCGGACCAGGCGGGCGCGAACCACCCGCGGTCGATCAGCCCACCGATGAAGTCGGCGTCGTGGCTCACGCCCGATCGGTACAGACGTTCCTCCACCTCGTCGGTCAACGCCTCGTCGAGGTAGGCCCGCAGCGCGGCGCGGAGCGAATCCGCGTTGTCACCCAATCGAAAATCCATCATCGCCTCCCGTGACGGGCATCGGCGGCCCGCCGGTAGCCGTCCGGTGGCGCGCCCCACACTGCGGGCCACGCTCGGGCGCGGCGCCAATACAGCTGGATGTCGTACTCGAGCATGAAGCCGTAGCCGCCATGGACGTGCAGGCTGCGGTACGAGGCATCGCGCGCACTCTCGCTCCCGAAGGCGAAGGCCAGCGCGGCGAGTTCCCGCGCCCGATCCGTGTCTTCGTCCACCGCCCATGCGGCTTCGTAGGCCAGCAGCCGAGCGCCGTCGAGCGCGGCGGCCGAGTCGGCGAACGGGTGCGATAGCGCCTGGAACGAACCGATCGGCACTCCGAACGCGATGCGCTCTCTTGCGTATTCGACGCCGATCTCCAGCGCCCGGGCCCCGAGCCCGATGAGGGCCGCAGCGGTGAGGAGGAGCCATTCGTCGAGCGCCGTTTCGAACACCTGACGTGCCACCGCTCCGCCTTCGAGCACCTCGCCACCATCGGTGCCGACGTCCGCGAGCGGCATCGAGCCGAGGTTCTCGAATGCCGATCCGGCCGAGACCGGGACGAGGCACAGAGCGTCGCCGACCAGGACGAGGACATCGTCGGCCACGGAGGCGGCCGGAACGGCGGGCGCCACACCATCGACCGACGGGTGCAGCGCAATGCTCGTGACCCGGTCACCGGAGAGCACATCGTCGAGCCGCGGGCTCTCGAGGCGGGCCAACGCGCGGGCGGCGACCTGCCGCTCGATCAGCGGCGCCGGAGCGACGTGGCGACCGTGTTGCTCGGCCACGAGCGCGAGATCGAGCATCGACGCGCCCCAGCCACCTCGATCCTCGTCGATGGCCATCTCGATGACGCCGAGGCCCTGCAGCTGCGACCAGAGTTCCGGGTCGTGCCCGACGAGCTCGGCGTCTCTGACGCGATCCGGCGGCGCGTGCTTGGCGTACAAGGAACGGAATGCATCGACGAGCTGGTCTTGCTCGGCGCTGAGGCGAAGGTCCATGGTTTCTGAGGTCAGTGGCTCGGTCGAGGTCCGACTCTCCCGCAGACTTGCATGATTCCGACATCGACGTCAATATCATGGATGACCCGGATGCCTCGGGTCCCCGAGAAGGAGTCTCATGGCTGGATTCGGAGCAATGCTGGCCTCTCGGGCCGACGACGACCAGCTCGCGCTGCTCTACGAGGACTCGCGCTGGAGCTATCGGGAGCTGGTCGCCGAGGGACGGCGCCGGGCGGGATTGCTCGATGAGCTCCTCGATGCCGACCGGCCGCCCCACGTCGGCGTCCTTCTCGACAATGTCCCCGACTATCTCTTCTGGCTCACGGCCGGCGCGCTCTCCGGAGCCGTGATCGTCGGCATCAACTCCACCTATCGCGGCGAGCAGCTCGCCCAGCTCATCGACCACACCGACTGTCAGGTGCTCGTCACCGATCGCGAGCTCGCCACACTCCTCGACTCCGCTCCCCACACCGTCGCGCCGGACCATGTCCTCATCGTCGACGACCCGTCGTACCGGGCTCGTCTCGATCGGGCCGCTCCCCTTCCGGTGGACGGGCCGCCTCCCGGCGAGGACGATCTCTTCGCTCTCATCTTCACCTCGGGGTCGACCGGGATGCCCAAGGCCGTGCGCTGCACCCAGGGGCGGATCGCTCGCACGGGCATGCATGTCGCCACGATCGCCGAGCTCACGTCCGACGACGTCATCTACGCCCCTCTCCCCTTCTTCCATGCCGCATCCCTGTTCACGGCATGGTCGGCCGCCGTCCACGCCGGCGTGCCCGTCGCGATCCGCAAGAAGTTCTCGACCTCGGCAACGGTGCCCGACATCCGCAAGCACGGCGTGACCTTCCTGACCTACACCGGCAAGGTCCTGAACTACATCCTCTCGGCACCCGAGGCGGCCGACGACGCGACGGTG
>CALKOE010000113.1 GCA_938091985.1 uncultured Acidimicrobiales bacterium
GCAACCAGTCCGGCATCGACTGCGTCGCTGAGCACCTTGTGCAGAATCCCGACGATCTTGTGCACGGTCGAGGCCTTGCGGCGTTCGGAGATGTCGGCCACCCACGACCGGGTCATCAGATGATCGATCGAGGCCAACGGCATCGCGCCGAACACCGGCAGGATCTGCGAGCGGAGATACGCCGCATCACCCGCCCGGCTCGACGGACGCAACTCGACCGTCGTCGCGAACCACTTATCGACCCATTCGGCCAACGTCACCCGACCCCGGCGAGGATCGACCCAGTCGCCCATGCCGCTCTCGATCTCAGTCGTCGAACGGAAGCGCTCGGCATCGGCCTTGCGCCGAAACGTCTTTGTGCGCACCGACCCGTCGGCTGTTCGGTAGCGCACGTCGTAGCGAGACCCGCTCTTGGTGTCTCTGCGTCGGATGTGCGCCATCAGGAACCCCGCCGGTCCTCTCTCGTGCAGCTCGTCGAGTCACCGTAAGAGGGTCCTCAGAGCGGCCCGTGCTTCTACGGTGTGGGGTGCGCTTTAAGACTGGAGCAGCCATAGCCGTAGCCGCGGGTTCTCCGCACGAAGTCCTCAGAAGCAGGGACGGTGAGATCGCTGCTCGCGGGTACGACGATTCGAGCACTGACGACGCTCATCTCCGTCGCTTGCTGCGAGACGCCCTCTGGAGGACTGTCGTAGTCGAGGCACACAACGCGCAGCGTCACCGGCTCCGATTCCGGATTGGTGAGAAGCACGGAAGAGAAGGGGTCAAATTTCGAAATCACCTCGCCCTCCTCTGAGAGCGGCACCGGTTCGATTGGCGCACCGCCCGAGACATCCGGAAACTCCTCCACCGAAACCACGCGAGCCCGCACGTCGACAACCTCATCCGACCTGGCGCCGTCGAAGGCAAGCACGTCGAATTGCGCTCCCGGTGCGACCATAAGCAGTCCTCGATCGCTGCCGAAGGCCGCACGTGGCACGAGCCCAGGTACAACCTCGCCTGAACTGTCCAAGGGCGTGTACTCAACCACAGGAGCGAGCGCGACCCCGGCGATATTCACAATCGTCACCGTTTGATCGATAAACCCAGCCTCGCCCCCTTCCTCGTAGCTGATGAGTAGAGAGCCGGCGCCGGCCTCTGAATTCGCGTCCGAACACGAGGCGGCCCCTGCGACCAACACCAACAGAACAACCCGCCAGCTCAAACGAAACATCACGAATCCGAGCCTAACAATCGCCGCCCAACGCGATCGCCGGCGACACCCGGGACTGGTTCAGACAGACAGGCGGCCGGCTGATCACGCGGGACCAACCGCGTCGTCTGCCCTGCGGGGGAACGAAGCGTCAAGCGGGCGGCCGCTCATGACGAAAAGGACCAACATGGGTCTCCGCTGTTCCCGCCGCCTCTCGATTGCCGTCTCCGTCGCCATGCTCGCCACCGTTGTGGCGACCGTTGCGGCGTCGCCGGCTTCCGCCGACGCACCGTCGCAAATCCACGCGGCCTATGTCGTGCCGAGTGATGTGGATTCGGTTGCTGATCGGGTTGCGGGGGTCCACGACACCGTCACCGCGGTGCAGGGCTGGTTCGAGGACCAGACGGGCGGCAAGTACCCGGTGTTCGTCCGCGACGAAACGGCGATCACGGTCGCGACGGTCACGCTCACCGAGACCCGCGCGGAAATCGCGGCGATGACGACTTGGGAGGGCGATGCCACGATCGCCGCGCAAATCCGGACCCAGTATCCGGCTGCGGCCGACACGGAGCTCTTCGTCTTCCTCGAGGGTGAGCTCGGAACTGCCTGCGGCTACTCGAGTTCGCTCGTGATGATCCCGATCGATGTGTGTGACATCAAACCCAGCACGGGGGCCACCTTCCCCTACGGCGCGACGTATCTGGTCGCCCACGAGGTGACCCACATGCTCGGCGCGGTTCCGAGCTGTGCTCCGAACTCCGCCGGTGGCGGTCATGTCAACGACGACAACCGCGACATCCTCTATTCGGGTCCGGGAGGCCGCGACTGGAACAACCTGGTGCTCGATGCGGGCAGAGACGACTACTTCCGTCACGGCCGATCCGACTGTGGCGACATCGACGACAGTTCGCTCCTCGGCACATGGTCGGCCGACGGTGATGATGACGATGACGACGAGATCCCGGGGTGCCCCGGTTCGTCGACGCCCTTCGCCGACATCGCGACCTCGTTCGCTCGGGCTGAGATCGCCTGCATCTATGCGCTCGGGGTCACGCAGGGGACGGGTCCGTCGACGTATGGGCCTGGTGAGTTTGTGACGCGTGAGCAGATGGCGGCCTTCCTGGCGCGGCTCTACGTCGTGCTCTCGTAGCGGAGCGGTCTGCGGCCGAAGATTCGGATAGTCCGCAGGTCGACGCAGACCTTCGATTCGGCACAGAATGAACGGCTGTGCATGTCTTCACCCGTTTGAGCGCCATTGCCCTCGCCGTTGTTCTCGTCGCTGCGAGCTGTAGCGACGATGGCGGCAACGACGCGTCGACCACCACCACGGTTGCTTCGCCCGCGACCGACGCGCCGACCACCACCGTCGATGTGACCACGACCATTGCGCCAACCACAACGGTTGCGGCCGCGAGGGTGAGCGATGGCTGTGGTGCGAGCGTTGAGAGTGGCGCCGCATCGTTCACGCTCGACACCGCCGACGGCCGTACCCGCGACTACCGCATGTACACACCGCCCGTCGACGACCCCGACGCAGCGCTGCCTGTGGTGTTGAACTTCCATGGCTTCACGAGCGACATCGATGCGCAGGTCGGGCTCAGCCGTCTCGAGCCTCTGGCCGAGACCGAGGGATTCATCGTCATCACGCCCCAGGGCACCGTCAACGCCAACGGCGTGCCGTTCTGGAATTCGGGTGGGCGGATTCGTCCCACGGAGTTGGTCGACGGGGCGATCGCCAACGACGTGCAGTTCATCCATGAACTCCTTGATGCGGTGGAGGCGAGTCGCTGCGTGGATCTCGATCGCGTCTTCTCGACCGGCATGTCCAACGGCGGATCGATGAGCGGTCAACTCGCTTGTCAGATGCCGGAGCGCATCGCGGCGATCGCTTCGGTGACGGGTCTTGCTCGCAACGTCGACTGCGCAGACGATCGCGATGTCGCGGTCCTGCACTTCCACGGCACCGACGATCGAGTCGCAGCGTTCGACAGCTTCCCCGACCGTGTCGCCGGCTGGGCCGCCGATAACGGATGCGACGACACCTTCGAGTCAGAGGAGGTGAGCGCTGAGGTCGAACGGCGGATTTGGAGCTGCCCCGACGGAGCAGGCGTCGAGTTCTATGTCGTTGCCGAGGGAGGCCACACCTGGCCGGGAACGCCGCTGACGGAAGCACTGACGGCGATCCTCGGCTACACGACGCTCGACATCGATGCGACGGCGCTCGCTTGGGAGTGGTTCCAGGCTCACCCGATGCGGGCGTGGTCGCCCTAGTCGGGTGCCGCGTTCGCGTGGGCGGATTGGCCCACGATCTCTCGGATTCCGGCCAGGATGAACCTCACCGTGTTGTCGATGTCGTGCTCCCGGTCTCGGTCACGATGCTGGGCGGCCAGGTTGCCGGCCTCGATCGAGGCCGCAGAACCCAACCGCAAGACGAACT
>CALKOE010000114.1 GCA_938091985.1 uncultured Acidimicrobiales bacterium
CCCGACGTTCCACTCGAATAGACGGCTACCGTCGCGGGCGTGGAATCACTCGCCCAAGCGCTCGGTCATTCTGCCGATGCCAAGCTTCTCATCCTGAGCGCCGACCAACTCGGGTCGACCCACGCCGCCACGGCCGGCGGCTACACCGCACTTCGCGAGGGCCACGCGACCACCGCCACGGTGATGATGCCCGGGCCGTGGTCTCGCTACGCCGCAGACCGCCACGACGGTGCCGACATCGGCATCCACCTCACCCTCAACAGCCAGCTCGACTGCTATCGGTGGGGTCCGCTCACCGCCGCGCCGAGCCTGCTCGACGGCGACGGCGGCTTTCCCCGCACGGTCGCCGACCTCTGGGACCACGCCGACCTCGACGAAGTTCGGCGGGAGTGCCGCGCCCAGGTCGAACGAGCCCGACTGTGGGGCTTCGATCTGACCCACCTGGCAACGCATCTCGGCACCCTGCAACAGCGCCCGGAGTTCTTCGACGTCCTCGTTGATGTCGCCTACGACTCCGAGCTTCCGGTTCGCCTCGAGAGCGGCGACGCCGAGGATCGGGCCGGATTCCCGTTTCGGCGCCTCGCGGCAGAAGAGGGAATCTTCATGCCCGATCACTTCACCCTGGTCCGGGGCGGCGCCCGCGAGCATCTCGATCGCACGCTGGCTTCGCTCGAGCCCGGGGTCACCGTGGTTGCGTTCGAGCCGACCATCGCGGCGGAAGAGATCCGCGCGATCGATCCGGATGCAACCAGCCGGATGGACGACCTGGCGGTGCTCACCGACCGCGACGTGCCGGCCCGTATCGAAGCGGCAGGCGCCACGCTGATCGGCTTTCGCGAGATCCGCGATCTTCAGCGCTCTCGACGCTGAAACTAGGTGGTGGTGTTCGCCATGACCTCGGCGAGTGCCTCGATCGCGGCAACCCGGGTGGGGCGGAGATCCAACATCCAGCGCTCGTGGGCACCCTCGACCTTCAGCGCACCGTTCATGAACCCGGCGTCACTCGACAGCTCTCCGGTGAGGACCTTCACTGCAGCGTCGTACTTCAGCGAGATGACCAGGTCGGGGTCGGTCGACTTACCGGTCTGCATGGCAGTGACCCGCCCGTTCTCGAGCGTCACGCCGATGGTGGCCTTGCCGGACGGGCTACCGGCCACGACATAGTCGATCACGGCTGTCGCACCGTCGACCTCTGGAAGCCCGCCGAGCGCGGTGGTTGCGGCAGCCAGCCACTCTTCGTCGAAGATGTCCATCAGGCGGAAGCCTCCGAGCGCACCCCAGCGAAGAGGTCGTCCTCGATCTCGCCCTCCGGCACGGTGCCGGTGGCGAGGCGGTAATCGTCGATCGGGTAGATCTTCCGGTCGACGTCGTCGGGGAGACCGAACCAGAAGTTCGACTCCGGGTCGATCTGCGTCGCGTGGGCCAATAGCCCTTCGCGACGGGCATCGGTGTAGCCCTCGATCGAGATCTTGGTTGTGATCTGGCTGTCGTTGTCGGGCCGTTCGAACCAGCGACCGTCGTAGGGCGACTCGAGGCCCAGCTCGAGGAATGCGTCGTGGCGAGCCTGGATGCGGGCCCGCGACCAGCTCGAGTAGTAGATCTTCGACACCTGCCAGGCCTCGCCGAGGTCGGGGCGGTGGCCCGCATCGGCTGCCTTGTCGACGCCGGGGTGGGTGATGTCGTAGACGCGTAGGTGATCCGGGTGCTGGTAGGTCCCCTGATCGTCGGGGTAGGTGATGATCACCTGCGGCCGTTCGGAGCGGATGATCGCCACAAGACGGTCGACCGCATCCTCGAGCGGGGCGGCCGCGAAACAGTCCGGATTCTCGTTGGCCTCGGAATCGGCCATGCCGGAGTCTCGGTAGCCGAGCATGTGGACCGTGTCGTAGCCGATGGCCTCGGCCGCGGTGGCGAGCTCCTGATGACGAACCTCACCCAGATTGTCTCTGACCTCGGGACGGTCCATGGCCGGATTCAGGATGTCGCCTTCTTCGCCACCGGTGCAGCACACCAGAACGGTGCGCATCCCTTCGGCGTGGTAGCGAGCAACCGTGCCCGCACCCTTCGACGCCTCGTCGTCGGGGTGGGCGTGAATCGAGAGGAGGCAGAGCGGAGCGTCCATCGAAGGGAACCTATCCGGCACCGACCGGCTCCAGCTCCATCTCGCCGTCTCCGTCGGGATCGACGAGGCGCCACCCACACCGCAGGGCGAGCAATTCGCGGCCCTCGTCGGGCCCGCTCGCGATCAGCTCGTCTCCGGCCAGGAGCCTGGCTCGACCCCGCGGCCGGTAGAGATACTGGCCCCCACGGCGGATGGCCAGCACAGTGAATCCGGGTTCGATATTGAGCTGGAGGTCGCTGAGTTGCGCCTGCTCGGCCTCGCTCCCCTCGGCCACCGGCAACCGCACGACCACGTCGTCGCTGTCGCCGAGCGCCAGCCCGAGGATGGGATGCACGTCTTCTCGCTGCTCGATCAGCCACACCATCTGTTGGGCCTGGTCACCGATGTCCTCCGCAGCCTGCGAGAGGTGGAGGAGACCTCGCAGGGGCGAGGGGTCGACCTTGTCGCTTGCGGCGCGCAGGACCCACAGCTCGAGGCGGTCCTTCATTTCGTCGAGCCGGTCCTCGAGGTGGCGAACCTCGGCGGCGAGTCCCAAATCGCCGAGTACGAGCGCCGAATAGGCCAGCCCGACCGCGACTTCGGAGAGGTTCTTCATCTCGACCAGCACGTCGACCGCACGATCGAGATCGGTCGTGAAGGTGTCTTCAGGCATCTGCGGCGGGGTCCATGGCGTCGCGGCCGCGAGCTCGCGCAACCGCGTGATGCCATCGGGCGAGCCGCGAAGGAACAACACGTCGCCGGGGACGAGGACGATGTCGCCGTGGACATCGGTGATCCAGTCGCGCTCTCGCCGAATCGCCATCACCCGCATGCCGGTCTGCACCGGCAGCTCGTGCGCCGAGAGCGGGCGGTGCGCCATGTGTGAACCCTCGGATACCAGCACTCGATGGCTGACCTCTTCAGCTTCGGAGAGATCGACGAGGAGCTGGGCGGGAATGCCGAGCTTGTGGGTGACGATGCGGGCGATGTCGACAGCGTCGTTGCCGATTCGCTCGATCGCGCTGATCACCTGCAGCACCGAGGACATCCCCTCGGCTTCCTGGGGACGGCGAACGGCCATGATGCACACGCCACGCATGTCCTGGACGAGCTCGTTCATTCGCTCCTCGAGTTCGCCCACCTCCTCGGCCATGTCGGGGTCGCCGAAGAACAACGAAGCGTAGGCAAGGTCGACCATCAGCTCGGACAAGTCCTTGGCCTCAGCCAGCATCTCGCGCAGATTGCGGGGTCGATCGTCCATCACTGTCTCGGTTCCACTATGCAACTCCCACGGCCACGATGGCCAGAATCAGGGCGAACGCGCCGACGAAGTCGAGCGTCGAGGTCACCACTGGGATGCCGTAGGTGTCGGGGTCGAGCCCGAACCGGACGGCAACGATCGTCGCGTAGTACGCGACGAGCACAACACAAGAGGTCGCGAGCGCTCCGCCGAGCACCGCAACCAAAACGAGACTGACCAGGCCGGGGCTGGCCTGGCCTGCGAGTAGACCACCGACCTCAGCAACCACTCCGGCGATAACGAACACCGGAAGCGACAGCGCAAAGATCATGATGATCTCGCTGCCGGCATCGCCGCGTGGCAACGGGCCTGGTTCGATCAGCCCGAGGTGCAGCTTCGTTGCGAGGCGGCTCGACAGGACTCCTCCGAGCGCGCCGGCGGTGCCGAGGAACCCGGGAAGCAAAACGAGCAGCACCGGGAACTCGAGGAAATCATCCAGCCGCTTCTCGATCGTGATGCCGGCGATCAGGTCGAGAAGTCCCGCCACGACCAGGACAGGCACCGACTCGCGCACGATCCCACGAAGCATCTCGACGCTGGTGAACGCGACCCAGCCCAAACCGACCACGGCAGCAGCGATGAGCACGGTTGCGAGTACCGGCGTGACCCCGGCGACGCTGGCGAGGCTGGCCGCGAGCACGAGAGCGGGCAGGCTCACCACATCACTCGTTGCAGTCACGAGAGGCGACACGACGTTGTCGAGGTCCCAGCCGTAGCGGACCGACCCGCCGGCCAGCAACAACGTGATGGCGAGAATGAACACCGAAGCCGCGACTCCGCCGACCGTGGAGACGACCACGAAGTCGGCGACCGACATGGTCGGCGAGATCGAGAACACGATCGCCACGCCTTTCGCGAGCAGCGCGATCGCTACCGCGATCACCAGGCTGAGCAGCATGGCCCCGGCGATGTTGGCGCCGGCGACGGTGTCGAGCCGGCCGCTGAGACGGAAGGTTCCGGTATGGATGCTGGTGCCGAGCCGACTGCCGAGCGCACCGA